>CAWIQV010000040.1:0-7721 GCA_963838275.1 uncultured Gammaproteobacteria bacterium
TCATCGCTTGATCGAGCGCACGCTGCCGAAGGCCGAGTGGACGCATCACGCGCACCTGCGCGCGGGTCTCTGGCACCTGCTGCGGCATCCGGACGAACGCGCACTTGCATTGATGCGCGAGCGGATCCGCGCCTACAACGAATCGACCGGCGGCGAGAACACCGATACCGCCGGTTATCACGAGACGATCACGCGCTTCTACCTGCGTCTGATCCGCGTGTTCCTCGAGTCCGTGGACCGGACGCGACCGGACGATGAACTCGCGGCCGAGCTGATCGAACGGTGCGGCGAGCGCGACCTGGTGCTGCGCTACTACTCGCGCGCGGCGCTGTTCTCGACGCCGGCTCGCCGCGGTTGGCTGGAACCGGACCTGGCCCCGCTGCCTGGCGCGCCGCGGTGAAAGGCAAACCGGTGACTGCTGCGCTGCAACAGCTGATTCGGGAATATCTGTGACCCCAGCCTTGGTTGCGGTCATTGGCGCGCCTTCCGGGTCAAGCTTTCGGTCGGTGGGCCGATAGCCGGCGCAGGATGAACGGCCGGAGCGGGCTGTCGGCAACCGCGGTGCGGTAGGCAGGACCTTTACCCCTGCGGGGACCAGAGGACAGTGCGATCGATCAGTCTCAAGGGCAAGGCCGCTCTCGGCGCTACGGTGCTGATCGTCGCCGTGCTCGTGCTCGTGAGCGCGATCCAGATGCGCTACATGCGCGCCGACCTCTCGCGCATGCTGGCCGACGAGAATTTCTCGCTGGTCGCGCGCACGGCAAAGGACCTGGACACCCGCCTCGAGACCTCCCGGGACGTCCTGCTGCGCCTGGCCGGCGGGTTCCCGCTCGAGCTGCTGCGATCGCGCGAGCAGACCCTGCAGTACTTCCGCGAACGCCCGGCGCTGCTGGCGACGTTCGACGATCTGCTGATGCTGGCTCCGGATGGGTCGCAGATCGCGGTGTCGCCGGAACGGCCCGAGCCGTATACGCTGACCGCCGCCGACCGGGCCGATCTCGCGCAGCTCGAGGCCACGGGCACCGCCGTGATCAGCGAACCGGAGATGAATCCGACGCACGGCGAACCGACGTTGCAGATCCTGGTCCCGGTGCGGGACGGTCAGGCACACTTGACCGCGATCCTGGTAGGCGTGCTGCGGCTGCAGAACAAGGGCCTGCTTGCTGCCTTGTCCTCTGCGAAGATCGGCAAGTCGGGCGGCTTCCTGCTGATCACGAAGGAAGCCACGCCGCGCTACCTGATCTTTCCCGACCCGCGAATGATCCTGAAGCCGCGGCCAAGCAACGGGATGACCAACACGACCACGCGCGCCCTGCAGGGCTTCGAAGGCAGCGCCGAGGACGTCGGTTCGGGCGGCACGGCCGCGCTGTTCAGCTTCAAGTCGCTGCGGATGGTCAACTGGGTTCTGGGCGGCATCGCGCCACTGGCGGAGATCTATGCGCCCATCCAGGCGGCAGAGCACCGCCTCTGGATCATCACCCTGGCGGTATGCCTGGTATCGATTCCGCTGGTCTGGGCGCTGGCCTGGCTGTCGCTGAGCCCGCTCTCGTACCTGCGCGACAAGATCGAGAAACTGCGCCGCGAGGGCGGCGGCAGCATCGGCGGTACCACACGGCGGCAGGACGAGATCGGCGATCTCGCCCGCAGCTTCGATACGCTGATGCAGGAGCGCTCCGCCGCCGCGGAACGTGCGCACGCGGCGGAGCTCCGGATGCGCGCGATGGTCGAGGCGATCCCGGACATGGCGGTGATGATCGACCGGGACGGCCGCATCCTGGATTTCCGGCCCGGCCAGTCCGGCCATGCGCCGGCCGGCAACGATTCCCCGGTCGGCCGCAGACTCGCGGAATGGATACCCGAGAACGTTGCCCAGCAGCTGATGCCGCGCGTCCAGGAAGCGCTCGCCAGCGACAGCGTCCAGTCGGTGTTCTATCGACTGCCCGCGGCGGACGGTGACGTCCATTTCGAGGCCCGACTGGCACGCTGCGGCGCCGACCGGGTCATGGCGCTGATCCGCGACGTCACGGCCGAACGCCGGGGCGAGGAGAAGATCCGGCGGCTCGCCTACTTCGATTCGCTGACCGGGATGCCGAACCGGCAGCAGTTCCTGGACCGGCTGCACAGCCAGCTGCAGATGGCGCAGGCCGCGGGCACCAAGCTCGGCCTGCTGTTCCTCGACCTCGACCGCTTCAAGAACATCAACGACTCGCTCGGACATAGCGCCGGGGACGAGCTGCTGCGCCGCGTGGCACAGCGGCTCAGCGAGACGCTGCGCATCGGGGACCTGGCGAACCTCGGCTGGAAGGACCAGGGTTCCGCCTCGCTCGCGCGACTCGGCGGCGATGAATTCACCGTGGTGCTGCCCGGCCTCAAGGACATCGGCGGCGCGGCACGCGTCGCGCAGCGGATACAGGCCGCGTGCCAGCAGCCGTTCCTGATCGACGGCCAGGAAATCGCGGCGACCTTCAGCATCGGCATCGCGATGTACCCCGACGACGGCCTGGATACCGAGACCCTTCTCAAGCACGGCGATACCGCGATGTACCACGCGAAGAGCGAAGGCAGGAACGGCTGGCGCGCGTACGCGAAGTCATTGACCACCCGGGCCCATGCCCAGCTCAACATCGAAAGCGAACTGCGCCGGGCCCTCGACCGCGACGAGTTCTGCCTGTACTACCAGCCGCAGGTCCGCTCGACCGATGGCCGCATCACCGGCGTCGAGTCGCTGATCCGCTGGAACCACCCGGAGCGCGGACTGGTCGGGCCGGACGAATTCATTGCGGTCGCGGAGGACAGCGGACTGATCGTGCCGATCGGCGCCTGGGTGCTGCGGCAGGCGGCGCTGCAGGCCAGGAGCTGGCGAGCGCTCGGCCTCGGCCCGTTCAGGACCGCGGTGAACGTGAGTGCGAAGCAGCTGCGCGTCGACGGATTCGCGTACTCGTCGCTGCGGCTGCTCGCGGAGCTCGGAGTCGAGCCCGCGTGCCTGGAGCTCGAGCTCACCGAGAGCATCCTGATGGGCGCGGGCGAGGGGCTCGCCAGCGAGCTCGCGATGCTGCACGAAGCCGGAGTGCGCCTGTCGATCGATGACTTCGGCGCCGGCTATTCCTCGATGAACTATCTGAAGCACTTTCGCATCGACTGCCTGAAGATCGACCGCAATTTCGTCGCCGGACTGCCCGACAGTGCCGACGACGCGGCGATCGCCACGGCGATCCTGTCGATGGCACATTCCCTCGGGGTCGAAGTGACCGCCGAGGGCGTCGAAACGGTCGGGCAGGCCGGATTCCTGCGCGTCGCGGGATGCGACCACCTGCAGGGCTATCTGTTCGCTCGTCCCGCGCCCGCCGCTGCGATCGACGCGCTGCTGCGCGCGGGATGCTGCCGGCTGCCGGATGGTGCAGCCGAATCCCTCGACGCCCCGATTCCGGGCAGTGCCCTGGCGCCGTAGCCGGCGCGCGCCGACGTCCTGCCAGGGCGACCCGGAAACTGCGGTAGAGTATCTGCGTGGCCGGAAGCGCCGCGGCCCAGGAGCACCTGCCGATCAACACCCACTCCGCACCGATCCCGGCGACGCTGATCCCGGGAGATGGCATCGGTCCTGAAATCGTCGACGCAACGCTCGAAGTGCTCGATGCGCTCGGAGCACCGTTCCGCTTCGACCGCCAGGTCGCCGGGCTCGGCGGCATCACCAGCGCCGGCGATCCACTGCCCGCCGCGACGCTCGAGAGCATCCGTCGCACCCGGCTCGCGCTCAAGGGTCCGCTCGAGACCCCGTCCGGCGGCGGGTACCGCAGCTCCAACGTACGGCTGCGCGAGGAGTTCAAGCTCTACGCCAATCTGCGACCGGCCCGGACGCTGATTCCAGGGGGACGGTTCGACCAGGTCGATCTGGTCGTCGTGCGCGAGAACCTCGAGGGACTGTACATCGGCCACGAACACTACGTGCAGATCGACGACGACCCGCACGCGGTCGCGATGGCCACCGGTATCAACACGCGCGCCGGCAGCCGGCGCCTGATCGAATACGCCTTCGAGCATGCCATCGCGACCGGTCGCCGCAAGGTCACGATCGTGCACAAGGCGAACATCATGAAGGCGCTGACCGGAATCTTCCTCGAGACGGCGCAACAGCTCTACGAGACCCGATACAAGGGCCGCATCGCGATGGACACCGTGATCGTCGACGCCTGCGCGATGAAGCTGGTGCTGAACCCGCAGCAGTTCGACGTGCTCGTCACGACCAACCTGTTCGGCGACATCCTGTCCGACCTGGTGGCCGGACTGGTCGGCGGCCTGGGGATGGCGCCCGGCGCCAACATCGGGGCCGACGCGGCCATCTTCGAAGCAGTACACGGGTCGGCGCCGGACATCGCCGGCAAGGGACTCGCGAATCCGATCGCGCTGCTGCTCGCGGCCGCCCTGATGCTCGATCATGTACGGCTTACCGCGCTCGCCACCCGGCTGCGCGCGGCCATCGACGCCACGCTGAACACGGACCAGGTGCGCACGCGGGATCTCGGCGGCACCGCGGGCACCGCGCAGTTCACGCGCGCACTCGTGGCGCGGCTGGGGAAGTGATTCCGTATTCGGTCCTGGATCTCTCGCCGATCAACGCCGGCAGCGACGCGGCGCAGTCCTACCGCCATTCGCTGGATCTCGCGCGACATGCCGAACGACTGGGCTACCGGCGCTACTGGCTGGCCGAACATCACGGCATGCCCGGCATCGCGAGCGCCGCGACCGCAGTGCTGATCGGCCACGTGGCCGGCGGCACCTCCACCATACGCGTGGGCGCGGGCGGCATCATGTTGCCGAATCATTCGCCGCTGGTGATCGCAGAGCAGTTCGGTACCCTCGAATCCCTGTACCCCGGACGCATCGATCTCGGTCTCGGACGCGCACCCGGCTCCGACCCGCTCACGGCGCGTGCGCTGCGGCGCAACCTCGCCGGCTCCGCCGACGACTTCCCGCAGGACGTGCAGGAACTCATCGATTATTTCTCGCAGGCGCCGACGCTGCCGGTCCGCGCCGTACCGGGCGCGGGTCTGCGCGTTCCGCTGTGGATCCTGGGTTCGAGCCTGTTCGGCGCCCAGCTCGCCGCGATGCTCGGATTGCCGTTTGCGTTCGCATCGCACTTCGCGCCGGCGCAGCTGATGGAGGCGATCGCGATCTACCGTGCCCGGTTCCGCGCCTCCTCGCAGCTCCAACGGCCCTATGTGATGCTCGGCTTCAACGTGTTCGCGGCCGATACGATGGAGCAGGCGCGCTTGCTCGCGAGCTCGATGCAGCAGGCCTTCGTGAACCTGCGCAGCGGACACCCCGCCCCTTTGCCGGCGCCGGTGGCGGGCTATTACGAGCAGCTCGGGCCGCAGGAGCGCGCATTGCTGCAACAGGCCCTCAGCTGTACTGCGATCGGACCGCCGCCCGTCGTACGCCAGGCGCTGCTCGAGTTCAGCGAACGCACCGCCGCGGATGAGCTGATCATCGCCTCGATGATCTTCGATCACGCCTCGCGGCGCCGCTCCTACGAGCTCACCGCGCAGGTACTCGGCGCGTTGCGGACCCGCGCATGAGCGCCGACGCCGACCTCGGCCGGATTGCCTCCCAGACCCTGGCCTACTACGAACAGCGCGCCGAGGAGTTCCAGGCCGGCACCCGCGATCACGACGTGAGCCAGAACATCGCCGCGCTGCTCCGTCACGTGTCGGGCCCGCCACCGTTCACGATCCTGGATTTCGGCTGCGGTCCGGGGCGCGACCTGAAGACCTTCGCGGAGCTGGGAGCCACCGCGATCGGGCTCGACGGGGCGCCACGCTTCGTGGCGATGGCACGGGCCGGTTCCGGCTGCGAAGTCTGGCAGCAGGACTTCCTGCGCCTCGAGCTGCCCACCGGGCGCTTCGACGGGATCTTTGCGAACGCATCGCTGTTTCACGTGCCGTCGCTGGAACTGCCGCGCGTGTTGCACGAGCTGCACGCGGCGCTGAAACCCGCCGGAGTGCTGTTCAGCTCCAATCCGCACGGGTCCAACGAGGAGGGCTGGAACCGGGGGCGCTACGGCGCGTACCACGACCTCGCCACCTGGCGCGCATACCTGAGCCAGGCGGGCTTCCTGGAGCTCGAGCACTACTACCGGCCGACCGGTCTGCCGCGCGAACGGCAGCCATGGCTCGCCAGCGTCTGGCGACGGGTACCCTGACACGGCTTCGGTGCGGGGATCGAGCAGACTCAGTTCAGGTCGCGCGACAGGATCAGCTTGATGACCAGCCGGTCGGTCGCGCTGGTGAGCCCGAAGCCGACGCCACCCTCGACGGTCCAGGGCTTGCCGCCGAAATCCACGACTCCGAACAGCTGATGCTGCTGCTGCGCGGCCCGATAGAACGCGCGCAGCGGACCGAAATCGTCGTATTCCTCCGCGGCGACCGCCCAGGTCTTGCTCAGGTTGTACGCGATGCGGGTGGAGGGGGCGAAGTCGAGCGCGGACAGCCCCTTGTAGGAGTTGTCGAGGATCGGATTGACGATGAGATCCCAGGGTCCGAGGTGCCAGCCGATGATCGGGCGGATTTCCTGTGTGTAGCGGTTCTGGTCCCAGTGCTCGGTGTTGTAGCTGAATTCGAAATTCACGCCATAGACGAAGCGTTTGTCCGCCGCATCCGGTTCGACGAACAGCGCTCGCAGCTTGAAGCCGTTGAAGGTGACCGCGCGGTTGCCGGCAATGCTGTAGAGCGGCAGGTACAGGCCGGCCTCGAACCACGGCGTAACCCCGTAGGCCCACTCCGGAACTCCATTCAACGTGTGGCTGGTGACGATCGCGCCGGGGTAGGCCGGGTCGGCATGACCCTCTGGAGTGTAGTTGTCGTGCAGCGTGAGATTGAAGGTTCCGGGTGCGGCGATCTGCGCGTCGTAGACCTGGATCTCGTCGGTCTGCGCGTCCGCGGCCTGCGCCCAGGCCGTAGCGATCAGGAGCAGTGCGGTCCGCACCGCGTCCCGTAGCACGGCGGCGCGCCGGTCCGGCGTCCGCATCCTGTCGATTGCTGCGCAATTCATGGTCGACGACGCTGTTTCGGCGGGCTACCTGTCAGAACTGTCAGTGGCCGCGGGCGAGCGACGGGGTAGGCTGCCACCAGCTGCCGCAATGCAATGAAGAGGGAGATCCATGCCGGGGGTGCCACCGTTTCATTCGGTCAATGAGAAGTTCAAGCAGGCCGCAGACCGCATCTTTCACGACAACGATGCCTGCCCGCTTGGCCGTTTCATCCCGAACAGCGCCCGACTTCCAGGCACTGGCGGACACCGGCGCTGCCAGGACTGTGAACGATTGAGCCGCAACGGCCAGTAGGGTCGAGAGGAAATGCAAGCGCTCAGTTCAGCAAACCCATTACGGCCATCCGGATCGCCGCGGCGGTCTTGTTGGCCGCATTGAGCTTCGTGATCACGTTGCTGATGTGCCAATTCACCGTGCGCTCCGTGATGTGCAGGATGTCGGCGATCTCCCCGGAGGTCTTGCCTTCCGCGGTCCAGCGCATGACCGCGATCTCGCGGCTCGAGAAGCGCAGCTCGGACTCCGGCAGGATGCGGTGCACGACCAGCCGGGACATCGCGACGTGGGCGACCTGGGTCATCCACAGCAGCCGCGGCACCTTGAGCTTGAGTTCGGCATCGGACAGTTCTTCGCTCGATCGCGCGACCGTGAGCATGCCGGCGACGCCCGAAGGATCACGACA
>CAWIQV010000041.1:0-4979 GCA_963838275.1 uncultured Gammaproteobacteria bacterium
TCGCGCGCGCGGCGCAGGCTCTCGGCCGAGCGCTCGATATCCGCGGCGACCTCGGCCTGTTCGGCCTCGATGCGTGCGCGGCGCATGGCCGCTTCGTCGAGCCGTGCCTTGTGCGCCTCGAGCCGGCCGCGGTGCTCGGCATGCTCGCGGTGGGCACCTGCGATCCGGCCCTGGATCGCCTCGCGCCGCTGTTCAGCCTGCTGCAGCTGCGCGCGCAGTGCGCCGAGCTCCTGTTCCAGCGCGCGCACCCGCTCCTCGGCCGCTGCGCCGCGCTCGCGCAGCAGCTTGAGCCGCTGTTCGCGCTCGAGCACTCCGGCGTGCACTTCCCCGCCGCGGTTCACGCGCAACCAGTCACGCCCGATCCATTCCCCGTTGCGGGTGACGATCGACTCGCCGGCGGCCAGCGCGCGACGCGCGGCGAGCGCAGCACCCAGCGTATCGCCGACCCGCACCCGCTGCAGCAACGAGCGCATCGACGCCGGGCCGCGGACATGGGCTGCCAGCGTGCCATCCGCGGCGCCGTTGCCCGTGCCCGACGGCTCGAAGAAGCTCAAGCTGCCGCCATCGAGGCCGTCGAGCGGTGCCGCCAGCACATCGAGCGTCTCGACTTCCACGGCCTCGAGGTAATCACCCAGCACGGTCTCGACCGCGCGCTCCCAGCCAGCATCCACCTCGAGGGTCTCGGCCAGGCGTGGCCGTGCCCGGGCACCGGGCAGCGCCGCCAGCCAGCCCTGCGCGCGCGCATTCTTCTCGCGCAGCGCGGCCTGCTGCAGTGCCTCGAGCGACATCAGCTCGGAGCGTGCCTGCTCGCGCTCCTGCCGCAGCCGTTCGAGCCGGGCATCACACTGCTGCTGCTCGAGCCGCAGCTTCTGAACCTGTTCGAGGGCGCCGGACAACTCGGTGCCGAGCGACTCGGCCAGCGCCCGGGCCTCGGTCTCGCGCGCCCCGAGTGCGAGCAGCTGCGAGTCGGCCTGGGCGGCCGCGAGGGCCTCGAGTTCGAGGCCGAGGCGGTCGGCCTGCGCCTGCAGCCGGTGACGCTGGTTCTCGAGCTGCTCGATGCGTGCCGATTCGACCTGCGCGCTCTGGCCGGCCGCGCCCAGTTCGCCGTTGAAAGCCTCCCAGCGCTGCTGCCATTCCGCGAGCGCTGCCTCGGCGGCGCCGAGCGCACTGGCCGCCACCGCCTCGTCATGGCGCCGCGTGGCGGTCAGCGGCTCGAGTTCGGCCAGCTCGCCGCGCAGAGCCGCGAGCTGTTCCTCGTCGCGGCGGTGCTGCTGCGAGAGCGTGTCGGTCTGCGCGTGGACCTGCGCCAGGTCCGCGCGTGCCCGCTCGCGCAGTTCGCGGCGGTAGCGGATGCCCTCCTCGGTGCGCGTGACCGCCGCACCGAGCTCGTAGTAGCGGCCCTGGATGCGCGCCAGCGCCGCGTTCAGTTCGACCTGGAACTCGCGCTGGCGGTCGATCGCGGCCTCGGCGCCGCGCTGGTCGGCCAGGGCAGCGCTGCATCGACAGTTCGCACTCGCGCACGGTGTCGTCCTGCAACGCGGCGCCCGCGTCCAGCTCGCGCAGCCGCAGAGCCAGCAGCTCGGCGCTCAGGTGGCGCTCCTGGCCGCGCAGCTCCTGGTAGCGGCGTGCGATCCCGGCCTGGCGCTGCAGGTGGCGCAGCTGCTTGTCGACCTCGTCGCGCAGGTCCTGCACCCGCGCGAGGTTCTCGCGCGTGTCGGTGATGCGCCCCTCAGTCTCGCGGCGCCGCTCCTTGTAGAGCGAGATCCCGGCCGCCTCCTCGATGAAGGCGCGCATGTCATCGTGACGCGCCTCGATGACGCGCGAGATCATGCCCTGCTCGATGATCGCGTAGCTGCGCGAGCCGAGTCCGGTCCCCAGGAACAGCTGCGTGATGTCCTTGCGGCGGCAGCGCCCGCCGTTGATGAAGTACGCCGAACTGCCGTCGCGCGCCACCGTGCGCTTGAGCGAAATCTCGCTGTAGGCCGCGTAGGCGCCGCCGATCTTGCCGTCGCCATTGTCGAACAGCAGCTCGACTGACGCCGCGCCCACCGGCTTGCGCGCGCTCGAGCCGTTGAACACGACGTCGGCCATCGACTCGCCCCGCAGGTGGCGCGCGGACAGCTCGCCCATCACCCAGCGCACCGCGTCGATGATGTTGGACTTGCCACAGCCGTTCGGGCCCACGACGCCGGTGAGGTTGCTCGCGAGCTGCACCTGCGTGGGATCCACGAAGGACTTGAATCCGGCCAGCCTGACCTTGTTGAGCCGCATCGATCCTGTTCCGGTGCGCCGGGCACGTTGGGAGGGGCGGCCCGCCTCGCGGCGCGCCCGGGGCCCGGCGTCATCGCGATGTGGGCGTGCCGGGTGCGCGCTAGTGTAAATTATCCCGACGCCGCAATCGATGCGGTCTCGAGCGGTGATCACGCACCATGCCGACACAGCCTGCGTCCCGGATCCAGACGTTTCCGAATCCGGCGCCGGAACAGGACTACACGATCCGCATGAGCGTGCCGGAATTCACCTGCCTGTGCCCGCTCACGGGCCAGCCCGATTTCGCGACACTCGAGCTGGAGTACGTGCCCGACCGGCTCTGCATCGAGCTCAAGGCGCTCAAGCTCTACCTGTGGTCGTTCCGCGACCGCGGAGCGTTCCACGAGGCGGTGACGAACGAGATCATCGGCGAGCTGGCCGGCGCGACCGCGCCGCGCTTCATGCGTCTGCGCGCGCACTTCAACGTGCGCGGCGGCATCACCACCAGCGTGACCGCCGAGCGGCGTGCCGCGGACTGGCGCGCGCCGGAGGCCGTGAGACTGCCCTGAAGGGCGCCCGGCGGCTCGCGCTCCGGCGGCGCTCTGTACAGCACCCGTCGCGCCGGTATAATCGCGCGTTCTCAAAATGGCCGGTCCCGAATCGGCCGGTCGTGGATCAGGAGCGCGCCGATGCCCGGCAAGAAGCCCGGTACAAAAAGCACCAAACCGAAAAAGCCCGCCCCGGCAAAAGCCGCGGTGCGCCGGCCAGAACCGAAGAAGAGTGCTCCCCCGGTCCGCAAGCCGGTCGCACCTGCCGCGCGCACACCGGTGGCCAAGAGCACCCGACAGGCAGAGACGCGTTCGCGCCAGGCATCGACCGAGCCGTCGCCGGCGCCGGCGACGCCGCACCGGAGCGCCGAGCGCGAGCGGGTGCAGCCAGGCCCGCTGCCGTCGCGCCTGTCAGTCAGTCCCGAGCCGGAGGATGGCGAGGGACCGGAACCCGGCAGCCTGCTGGCCGGCCCGCGCAACGTCAAACCCTACGTCGCCAAGCGTGGCGAGCAGTACATGAGCAAGGAGCAGCTGTCGCATTTCCAGCAGATCCTGCTCAACTGGAAGCGCGATCTGATGGAGGAAGTCGATCGCACCGTCTCGCACATGAAGGACGAGGCTGCGAATTTTCCTGATCCAAACGACCGTGCTACCCAGGAAGAGGAGTTCAGCCTCGAGCTGCGCACGCGCGACCGTGAACGCAAGCTGATCCGCAAGATCGAGGAAGCGCTCAAGCGCATCGAGGACGGCAGCTACGGCTACTGCCTCGAAACCGGCGAGGAAATCGGGATCAAGCGCCTGGAGGCGCGGCCGGTCGCGACGCTGTCGATCGAGGCCCAGGAGCGGCGCGAGCGGCGCGAGCGCCAGTACGGCGACCGCGACGACCGCTATCGGTAGCCGACCGCGTCGACATCGCGGCCCGAGGCACGGCCCGTGCCGGGTGCTGCGACCCTTGCTCCCTCCGCTCGACTCCAGGCCCCGCGTCACCTCCCGGCGACGTGGTGGTTGCTTCGTGGCTACGCGAGTAGTATGTCCGGCGAGGCTGGATGGGGGAACGGCCGGGGTCGAGCGGACTTCTAGCACGAGAGGGCTGCCGTATGAGCGAAGTGCGCATCATCAAGAAGTACCCGAACAGGCGTCTGTACGATACCGTCGAGAGTCGCTATATCACGCTGGAGGATGTCCGGCGGCTGGTGCTGGGGCACACCGAGTTCTGCGTGATCGACAAACGCACGCAGCAGGACATCACCCGTCCGGTGCTGCTGCAGGTGATCGCGGAGCAGGAACAGCACCACGGCACGCTGCTCAGCCAGGACTTCCTCGCGCAGTTGATCCGCAGCCACGATGCCGGCATCGACGGCATGCTGTCGATCTACCTGGAGCAGAACCTGCGCATGTTCCTGCATGACAAGCCGCCGGCCGGCGACCAGGCTGCGGCGGCCAGCCAGCTCGCGCACCAGAATCACGAGCGCTGGCACAGCGCGCAGGATGAGATCTTCAGGACCCTGATGAAAGCGACCCACGCGCCCCAGGCGTCCTCTTCGGGCTGACCACCGGCCCATCAGCACTCCGGCGACCGGCGCCGCCTCCGCGCCGGGCCGATGGGCGAGGTGGATTGACCTCGAGGAGCCGGCAGCGCGCGTGCGGGGCTGGGCGGCCCCGCAGCTTCAGGCCGCGTCGACGTTGCGCATCGAGAGCCGGATGCGGCCCTGGCGGTCCACTTCGAGCACCTTGACGCGGATCTGGTCGCCTTCCTTGAGCTTGTCCGACACGCGCTCGACCCGCTCGTCGGAGATCTGGGAGATGTGCACCAGGCCATCGCGCCCCGGCAGGATGGTCACGAAAGCGCCGAAATCCATCAGCTTGACGACCCGGCCCTCGTAGACCTGACCGACCTCGACGTCCGCGGTGATCAGTTCGATGCGCCGCTGCGCTTCGCGCCCGGCCAGCCCGTTCACCGACGCGATCTTGACGGTGCCGTCATTCTCGATGTCGATCGTAGTACCGGTCTCCTCCGTGATCTGGCGGATCACGGCGCCACCCTTGCCGATCACGTCCCGGATCTTCTCCGGATCGATGCGCAGCGTGATGATCGACGGCGCCCATTCCGACATGGTCGCGCGCGGCGCGCTGAGCACCTTGCCCATCTCGTCCAGGATATGCAGCCGTCCGACACGCGCC
>CAWIQV010000042.1:0-13442 GCA_963838275.1 uncultured Gammaproteobacteria bacterium
TAATCGCGCTCGATCCGGCCACCGGCCGGCTCAAGTGGTACTTCCAGTTCACGCCGCACGACACGCACGACTATGACTCGGTGGAACCGCTGCAGCTGGTCGACGAGGAATTCGCGGGCCATCCGCGCAAGCTGCTCGTGCAGGCGAACCGCAACGGTTTCTTCTTCGTGCTCGACCGCACCAACGGCGAGCTGCTGCTCGCCAAGCCGTTCGTGAGCCGGGTCACCTGGGCCAGCGGCTACGGCAAGGACGGCAGGCCGATCCTGAAGTCGGACTTCGAGCCGACGCCGGAGGGCAACCTGGTCTGCCCCGGTGCCGGCACCAACTGGATGTCGGCCTCCTACAATCCGAAGCTCAAGATGTTCTATTTCGCCGCGACCGATCGCTGCTCGGTGACCAAGCTGCTGCCCGCTCCGTTCACGATGGGACAGCGCTACTTCAACGGCACCGGCAGCGCCCCGCCCCCGGCCATGAGCGGCGGCACGCACTCGATCCGTGCGCTCGACATCCAGACCGGCAACACGATCTGGGACTACCCGCAGGTCGGCAATGGACGCAGCGCCAGCGGCGCGCTGTCCACCGACGGCGGGCTCGTGTTCTTCGGCGAGGACAGCGGCGAGTTCACGGCGCTCGATGCGAAGACCGGCAAGCCGCTATGGCATTTCGCGGTCAACGACCAGTTCCGCGCCTCGCCGATGACGTACATGGTCGGCGGCAAGCAGTACGTCTGCATCGCGGCTTCGGCCGGCTTCGTGAGCTTCGCGCTGCCGGACTGAGATCGAAACACCCGGCGTGCCGGAGAAGCAGATGGTGCCGGAGATAGGACTCGAACCTACGACCCGCGCATTACGAATGCGCTGCTCTACCAACTGAGCTACTCCGGCGCGAAGGGGCGGTATGTTAAGCAGCCGGCCCCGGCAGGGCAACGTCGCAGGTCACGCCGCGGCGATCGCGGCGCGGTCTCAGGTGCCGCTCCGGCTCGGGCGCAGGCGGATCACGAGGTCGATGCCGGCCACTTCCATGCCGGGCGGGGGCTCCGGAAGCCGGCTGAACTGCACGTCGCGCACCGGCACGTCGCTCAAGGCCCCCGACTGCTCGTCCTGGAAATGGAAATGCGGCTGGACGTTCGAATCGAACCACGCGCACTCGCCGCCCACGGCGAGCGGGCGGATCAGGCCCCGGGTCGCGAACAGATTCAGCGTGTTGTAGACGGTGGCCTTCGAGACCTTGGCGCCTTCGCGTCGTAGCCGCACTGCGATCTTTTCGGCGGACAGGTGCTGCGGCGCGGCCAGCAGGATCGAGGCGATCTGCAGCCGCTGGTCCGTGACACGGATGCCGCAGGCCTGCAGCCTGGCGGCTACCTGGGCCAGGTCGGATTCCGCGACGGCGAGAAGGGCTCGCATCCTGCAATTATACCGTCATGTGCCGGCGATGATCAGATCCCCAGGCTTCGCCTCAGGAGCTTCGCCTCAGGCGCGCAGCGCCTTCGGCAGGCCGAAGATCACGTTCTCTTCGAGTCCCTTGATCTCGGCGGGCAGCGCCCCGCCCCACTCGCGCAGCTGGGCGACCACTTCCTGGACCAGCACTTCCGGTGCCGAAGCCCCGGCCGTGACACCCACGGTACGCTTGCCGGCGAGCCATTCGGGCCGCAGGTCGGCCGCACCATCGACCAGGTAGCCGGGGACGCCCGCGCGGTCTGCCAGCTCGCGCAGCCGGTTCGAATTCGAGCTGCTCTTCGAACCGACCACGATCAGCACGTCGCAGCGCTCGAGCAGCTTCTTGACCGCATCCTGCCGGTTCTGGGTCGCGTAGCAGATGTCCTCGCGGCGCGGGGATTCCAGCGCCGGAAAGCGCGCGCGCAGCGCCTGGACGATCGCCACCGTATCATCGACCGACAGCGTGGTCTGGGTCACGAAGGCCATGTGCTCCGGGTTCCGGACCTGGAGGCGCTCGGCGTCCTCGATGCCCTGTACCAGGCTCATCCGTCCGCCGTAGCGCGTGTCGAAGCGCCCCAGGGTGCCCTCGACCTCCGGGTGGCCGGCATGGCCGATCAGGATCACCTCGCGGCCCTCACGGGCATAACGCGCGACCTCCATGTGGACCTTCGACACCAGCGGGCAGGTCGCATCGAAGACCTGCAGTCCGCGCCGCCCCGCCTCTTGCTCGACGGCCGTGGACACGCCGTGCGCGGAAAATACCACCGTGCCGCCATCCGGCACCTCGTCCAGCTCCTCGACGAAGATGGCACCGAGCTCGCGCAGCCGGTCGACCACGTGGCGGTTGTGCACGACCTCGTGCCGTACGTAGATCGGCTTGCCGAACAGCGTGATCGCGCGCTCGACGATCTCGATCGCGCGGTCGACCCCGGCGCAGAAGCCACGCGGATTGGCAAGCATGATTTGCATGGATCCGGATCTTACGCGCGGCCACGGCGGCTTGCGAGCAGGCTGTCGAGCAGCAGCAGGGCCGCGCCGACGCTGATCGCGGAATCCGCGACGTTGAAAGCCGCGAAATAGTGCTCGCCCCAGTGCACCTGCACGAAATCGACCACGTAGCCGAGGCGCAGCCGGTCGATCGCGTTGCCGAGCGCGCCGCCCAGGATCAGCGCGACGGCGCAGGCCAGCAGCGGGGCGCCGCGTTCGATGCGCTGCAGCCAGAACACCAGTGCCGCGCTGACCACCAGGGCCAGCGCCGTGAACAGCCAGCGCTGCCAGCCATCGGCGGTGGCCAGGAAGCTGAATGCGGCGCCAGGATTGTGCAGGTGCGTGAACTGCAGCACCGGCAGGAGGACGACCGACTCGTACAGGGCCAGGCTGCGCACCACCCAATGCTTGACCACCTGGTCGGTAGCAATCACGGCCAGCGTGAGCCACAGGTAGGCGAGGCTGCCGCGCGCTGATGCCCGCTGGCCCATCAGCAGAAGCGCCGCAGTTCGCCGGGCAGCTGCAGGTTCCCCACGCAGCGCACGCACAGCTCGGGGTGCTCGGGGTCGGACCCGACGTCGGGGCGGTGGTGCCAGCAGCGCACGCACTTCGGATCCTCGCTCGCGCGCACGCGGATCCACACGCCGCCGCCCTCGAATCCAGTCGCTGGTACGGCGTCCGCCGCGGGCGGCACCGCGGTCTCGGCGGCCGCGTCCAGCGGATGCACGTGCGCCTGGGAGGTGATCATGAAGAACCGCAGTTCATCCCCGAGCCCGGCGAGCCGCCGGAACTGCGCCGGCGTCGCCCAGACGTCGAGCACGGCATCCAGCGGCGCGCCGATCCGGGCGCCGGTGCGCAGGCGCTCGAGTTCGCGCGCGACCTCGCCGCGCAGCGCGATCAGCGCCGGCCAGTCGATCGGATCCTCCGGGCATTCCGGCAGTACGTGCCAGGTCGACAGGAATACCGAGTCCGGGCGCGCTCCCGGCAGGTGGCGCCAGATCTCCTCGGCGGTGAAGGACAGGATCGGCGCGAGCCAGTGCACCAGGCTCGAGGCGATGTGCCACATCGCACTCTGCGCCGAGCGGCGCGCCAGTCCTGCGGCGGGCGTCGTGTACAGCCGGTCCTTGAGCACGTCGAGGTACAGTCCACCGAGATCGACCACGCAGAAGTTGTGCAGCTTCTGGTAGATCAGGTGAAACGCGTAGTCGCGGTAGGCGCCGGTGACCTCGGCATGCAGTGCGCGGGTGCGCGCGAGTGCCCAGCGATCCAGCGCGACCATCTCGGCTGGCGGCAGCGCGTGCGCGCGGATCGAAGTCGTGCAGGTTGCCGAGCAGGAAGCGCACCGTATTGCGCATGCGGCGATAGGAGTCGCTCATGCGCCTCAGGATCTCCTGCGACAGGCTCATCTCGTTGGCGTAGTCGGTCGCGGCGACCCACAGGCGCAGCATGTCGGCGCCGAGCGTGCGCATGATGTCCTGCGGCTCGATGCCGTTGCCGAGCGACTTGGACATCTTGCGGCCCTGCTCGTCGACCGTGAAGCCGTGCGTGAGCACGCCGCGGTACGGCGCGCGCGCGTACAGCGCCTCGGACATCAGCAGCGAGCTGTGGAACCAGCCGCGGTGCTGGTCGGAGCCTTCCAGATACAGGTCCACCGGGGCGTGGAAATCGGGCCGCAGCGCGGCGACGCACTCGAACGACAGGCCCGAGTCGGCCCACACGTCCATCACGTCCGTGACCTTCTCGTACTGCGGCGCTGTCCGGCGCCCAGCAGCTCGGCCGGATCGAGCGCGAACCAGGCCTCGATGCCACCGTTCTCGACCCGCGCCGCGACCTGCTCCAGCAGCTCCGCGGTGCGCGGATGCAGCGCGCCGGTCTGCCGGTGCACGAACAGCGCGAGCGGCACGCCCCAGGTGCGCTGGCGCGAAATGCACCAGTCGGGGCGGTTCTCGATCATGCCGGTGATGCGCTGCTCGCCCCAGGCCGGCGTCCAGTGCACCTGCCGGATGTCGCGCAGCGCGTGCGCGCGCAGGCCCGTGCTGGTCCATGCTGATGAACCACTGCGCCGTGGCGCGGAAGATCAGCGGGCTCTTGTGACGCCAGCAGTGTGGATAGCTGTGGCGCAGCGGTGCCTGGCGCAGCAACAGCCCATCGTCGGCCAGCCGCTGCACGATCACGCCGTTGGCCTGATCGACCTTGAGCGCGCCGACCAGCGGCGTCGCCGCCTCGAAGCGCCCGTCCGGACCGACCGGGTTGACGACCGGCAGCCCGTAGCGCACGCCGACCTGGTAGTCCTCCTGGCCATGCGCGGGCGCCGTATGCACGGCTCCGGTCCCGGCCTCGAGCGTCACGTGCTCACCCAGGATCACCGGCACGGTGCGCGCCAGCCACGGATGCTGCAGCCGCAGGCCCTCCAGCGCACTGCCCGCGAACTCGCCCAGCAGCTCACCCGGGGCCAGGCCGTAGCGCGCGAGGCAGCTGTCGATCAGATCGGCCGCGATCACCAGCACCTGCGTGCCGGGCGCATCCGGGCCCGGCGCATCCGCCGCCCGTACTTCCACGCCGGCGTAGCGGAAATGGTCGCGCACCGCGACCGCTTCGTTCGCCGGCAGGGTCCACGGTGTCGTGGTCCAGATCACGACCGAGACCGGCCCCGCGAGCCGCGCAGGCTCGATGCCCGTGCGGCGCGCGAAATCCGCGCGGTCCACGACGCGGAACGCAACGTCCACCGCGGTCGAGGTCCGCTCCTCGTACTCGACTTCCGCTTCGGCCAGCGCGGAGCGGCAGTCCAGGCACCAGTGCACCGGCTTCGCACCCCGGTACAGGTGTCCGTTGTCGATCACCTTGCCGAGTGCGCGAATCTGCTGCGCCTCGTAGCGCGGATCCATCGTCAGGTAAGGGTGCTCCCAGTCGCCGAGGACACCGAGGCGCCTGAAATCCCGGCGCTGGGCCTCGATCTGTGCGGTGGCGAAGGCGCGGCAGGCAGCCCGGAACGCCGCGGCGTCGAGCTTGTGCCCCGGCTTGCCGTGCTTCTTCTCGACCGCGAGCTCGATCGGCAGGCCATGGCAGTCCCAGCCCGGCACGTACGGGGCATCGAAGCCATCGAGTGCACGCGCCTTGACGATGATGTCCTTCAGGATCTTGTTGACCGCGTGGCCGAGATGGATCACCCCGTTGGCATACGGAGGACCGTCGTGCAGCACGAAAGGCCTGCGCCCGACGGCGACTTCGCGCATGCGCTCATAGAGGCGCTGGTCGGTCCAGCGCTGCAGCTGCCCGGGCTCGCGCGCTGCGAGATCCGCCTTCATCGGGAACTCGGTCTGCGGCAGGTTTACCGTCTGCTTGTAGTCACGGACCGGTGTCGCCCCGCTCGTCGGCTCCGCGGCGCTCATGCGCCGAGCACCGCACGCGCGTCGGCCGCGTCGCGCCGCATCTGCTGCACCATCGCATCCATCGATTCGAACCTCTGCTCCGCGCGCAGGCGCGCTACGAATTGCACTTCCAGCTCCTGACCATACAGATCGCCCGCGAAATCGAACAGGTGAACCTCGAGCAGCCACGGGCCGCCGCCTGCCATCGGCCGCGTTCCCAGGTTCGCGACGCCCGGCCAGCCGTTCAGCCCGCCGTCGACGTTCACCCGCACCGCGAACACCCCGTCGAGCGCCACGCGACGGCGCCTGACCGGCAGGTTGGCGGTCGGGAAACCGAGCTGGCGACCGAGCCGGGCTCCCCCGCGCACGCGCCCGCGCATCGCGTAGGCCCGGCCGAGCAGCCGCGCCGCGCGGGCGAAATCCCCGGCGGCGAGCGCGGCACGCACGCTGCCACTGCTGGCACGCTCGCCATCGACCAGCACCGGTTCGACCACGTCGACCGCAAAGCCGTACTGCGCCGCACGCTCCGCGCACCAGCGCGCGTCCGCCTGCCCGCCGCGTCCGAAATGAAAATCGTGGCCGACGACCACGACCCGCGCCCGCGCCGCCTGCAGCCGCTCCATGAACTGCGTCGCCGACTGCGAGCGCAGCTGCTCGCCGAAGCGCAGCAGGCACAGCCGCTCGAGGCTCAGCGGCTGCAGCTCGCGCCAGCGCTCACGCAGGTTCGTGAGCCGCGCGGGCGGCTGCTGCGCCTGCAGGAATTCGCGCGGTAACGGCTCGAAGCTCAGCAGCATGGGCGGCAATCCGAGGCGGTCGGCGTGCTGCAGCAGCCGCTCGATCAGCGCCTGGTGGCCGCGATGAATCCCGTCGAAAGCCCCGATCGTGAGCACGCAATCGCGCACCGGCGGGCTGTCGAGTCGGCGGATCAGCTGCATGACGGGCGCCCAAAACGGGGAATTATAGAACCTAATGCCGCCGGACTGCGCGCGGCGGCGGCTCCGCGATCCGCGGGAACATTGACAAGCTTCGCTACCGTGAGCACACTTATCGGCTCGAATCAGGCTGGAGTGCAGCGTGGCGAATACGAAATCGGCGGAAAAGGCGGCGCGTCAGGCCGAGAAGCACCGGGCGCACAACGTGACCCTGCGCTCGCGCATGCGTACGGCCATCCGCAAGGTCGTCGATGCCGTCGCCAAGGGTGACAAGGCCGAAGCCCAGAACCACTACCGCGCCGCGGTGCCGTTGATCGACACGCTGGTGGGCAAGCGCATCATCCATCGCAACCAGGCCGACCGCCACAAGAGTCGACTGGCCGCCCGGGTCAAGTCGATCTCGCTCTAGGCGCCCTGGCCGGAGTCGCCGGCCGTTTGTTCCAGGTCTTCGAGCGCGAGCAGCGTCGACAGCCGCTCGTCCCCTCGCGCCACCTCGCGCCAGTGCCGACCTTCGGGCCAGGGCTCGAGCGCCCCGCACAGCGCCCAGAGCATGTTCAGCGAAGCACCCGCTCCGGCCCGCCGCAGCTGCGCGAACGTGCGCACGGCGCCGCGCCGGCGCAGCTCCTCGACGCTGTACACGCCGATGCCGGCCAGCAGCTGTTCGGATTTGAGGCCGAGATTGCGCAGGTCGCGGATACGCAGCCGCAACTTGCCGGCGGCAATTCGCGCGCGGACCTTGCTGTTGCGCATCGTGCCATTCTCGCCCAAGCGCCGCACGGGAGCGAACCTGAGCTGCTAGCGCTGGTCGAGATAGGTCATCACCGCTTCGGCGAGCTCCCGGGTGCCGCGGCCGGTCGCCGCGGAGATCAGGAAGGTAGGCCCGCGATGGCGCAGGCGGCGCCGGATATCGGCTGCCCGCGCCTCCGCCTCCAGGTCTGGCAGCAGGTCGCGCTTGTTGATCACCAGCCAGCGGGGCTTGCGCGCGAGCGACGCGCTGAATTTCTTCAGCTCGCCGATGATCGAGCGCGCATCGTGCACCGGATCGGCCGCCGGATCCGGGGGCAGCAGATCCACGATGTGCAGCAGCACGCGCGTTCGCTGCAGGTGCTTCAGGAAGCGGTGCCCGAGCCCGGCCCCGTCGGCGGCACCCTCGATCAGCCCGGGGATGTCGGCCATCACGAAGCTGCGCTGCTCGCCGCAGTACACCACGCCGAGGTTGGGGTACAGGGTGGTGAACGGGTAGTCGGCGACCTTCGGCCGCGCCGAGGACAGCGCGCGGATCAGCGTGGACTTGCCGGCATTGGGCAGGCCGAGCAGTCCGACGTCGGCGATGACCTTGAGCTCGAGCGCGAGGCTGCGCTTCTCGCCGGGCAATCCGGGTCCGAACTGGCGCGGCGCGCGGTTGGTGCTGGACTTGAAGCGCGCGTTGCCCCACCCGCCCTTCCCGCCCTGCGCGACCTTGAGCTCCTGGCCTTCGGCAGTCAGGTCCCCGAGCTGCTCTTCCGTATCGGCGTCACGCACGACCGTGCCGACCGGGACGACGATGTACAGGTCAGCGCCGCCATGCCCGGTGCAGTCGTTGCCCGAACCGGCTTCGCCTGACTTCGCCTTGAACGTTCGGGAAATCCGGAAATCGGCGAGCGTATTGATGCCGGAGGCCGCACGCAGCCACACGCTGCCGCCGTTGCCGCCGTCGCCGCCGTCCGGGCCGCCGAAAGGCACGAATTTCTCGCGCCGGAAACTCACGCAGCCGCGTCCGCCGTTGCCGGCCTGCACACGCAGCAGCGCTTCGTCGACGAATTTCATCGCACCGGAGGCTTCATCGGCTGCGGGATCGCGGCGACAGGAACGCCCGGGCGGCGCCAGGGCTCATCGTCACGGGGGCGGCGCTCGCTTCGCGATGACCGCGAGCGCGATGCCATGCTCAGTTCGTCGGACCCGTCGGCGCCGACTGCGCTTCCGAGCCCGGCTCGGGCAGTACGCTCACGTACATGCGCTGTTCGGGACCGCGCACCCGGAACTGCACGCGTCCGGTCATCACCGCGAACAGCGTGTGATCGGTGCCGATACCGACGTTCTCCCCGGCACGCACCCTGGTGCCGCGCTGCCGTACCAGGATGTTGCCCGCGAGTACGGACTCACCACCGAAGCGCTTCACGCCAAGGCGCTTGCTGTGCGAATCGCGGCCGTTGCGGGTGCTGCCACCCGCTTTCTTGTGTGCCATGCGTCTGCTCCTGCTGCGTCCGGCCGCCGCGTCAGGCGGCGGAAATCCCGGTCACGCGCACCTGTGTGAAGAACTGGCGGTGGGTCTTCTGCCGCAGGTAGTGCTTGCGGCGGCGGAATTTGACGATCACGACCTTGTCGCCCTTGGCATGCTTCTCGACCAGCGCCGTGACCTTGCCGCCAGCCAGCAGCGGCGCGCCGAGGCGTACGTCCGCGCCATCCGCGATCATCAGCACCTCGTTGAATTCCACGGTCGAGCCCGGCTCCGCGAGCAGCTTTTCGATGCGCAGCACGGCGCCCTTCTCGACCCTATACTGTTTGCCGCCCGTGGCGATGACCGCGTACATTGTCTGCAACTCCGTTCAGGCCGCCGCCCGCAGAAACAGCCGCCACGCGCGTATCATAAGAGACCGGCGCCGGGGGCTTGCGGGGCAAGCGAAAAGGTCGCGCATTCTAACGACGCCGCGGCAGCCGGTCAAACGACGCATTCTCTAGGAGAAACAGGGATTTGAGCAGCGAAGTCGGCAGCCGGGAAGCGTTGGGGCAGATCCGCGAGCTGGTCCAGGGAGAGCTGCGGGCCGTGGACGAGGCGATCCGGGGAGGATTCGCCAGTGCCGTACCGCTGATCCGCGAGGTCGCCGAGCACATCATTGGCGGGGGCGGCAAGCGCATGCGGCCGCTGATGGTGGTGCTGGCCGGCCGCGCCTGCGACAGCACGCATCCGGCCTGCATCCAGGCCGCGGCGTTCATAGAACTGGTCCACACCGCGACTTTGCTGCATGACGATGTCGTCGACATGTCGGCGCGGCGCCGCGGCCGCGTGACGGCCAACGAGCTGTACGGCAACCAGGCCAGCGTCCTGGTGGGCGATTTCGTCTATTCCCGGGCGTTCCAGCTGATGGCCGCCTCGCGCTCGCAGCGCGTCATCGAGATCATGGCCGATGCCACCAACCAGATCGCCGAGGGCGAGGTGCTGCAGCTGATGAACGCGCGCGATCCCGACACCAACGAGTCGCGCTATCTCGACGTGATCCACCGCAAGACCGCCCAGCTGTTCCAGGCGGGCGCCGAAGTCGCCGCCGTACTGAGCGGCGCGCCGCCAGCACTGCAGCACGCGCTGGCCGCGTACGGCCGCCATCTCGGCACCGCCTACCAGCTCATCGACGACGTGTTCGACTACGAGTCCGACCCCGAGACCCGGGGCAAGAACCTCGGCGATGACCTCGCCGAAGGCAAACCGACCCTGCCGCTGATCCATGCGCTGCGGAACACCACGCCAGAGCGGGCCGCGCTGATCCGCGAGGTCATCCGCAAGGGCGGCCGCGATCGCCTGGACGAAATCATGGACGCGATTGAATCGACCGGGGGCCTTCAGTACACTGCCCGGCTCGCGAAATCCGAGGCAGACAAGGCACTGGCGGCGCTCACCGCGCTGCCGGAGACGCCGTACCGGGAAGCTCTCGCCGCGCTGGTGCGCTTCGCGATCGCTCGCAAGCACTGAGAGTCGGCCGATTTCGGGGTGTAGCTCAGCCTGGTAGAGCACTACGTTCGGGACGTAGGAGTCGCAGGTTCAAATCCTGTCACCCCGACCACTAAATAAAGCCGGTCTTTCCATGGATCGAGATGGCTCAAGGGCCATGGGGGCCACCTTCGCCAGCGACCGGGGTCCAGCGGGGGGCCGCGACTCGACTCGCCCTGGGAGGCGAATTGCTTGCCGAGCCCGGTGAGTCTGTCGTTCGCGATGAGGAATCGGATGGCTTACACCGAAATTCCCGATATAGCCCGCAGAAGTCAACGCCATCGATGCTACCGCCGAGGCCGCATCGGTCTACCCCCGCGATTTCGCGGCGATACGCCGATCGACTCGTCGTGGTCACAGCGCATCGACGGCATACCGCCAGCAACTCATGACCGAGCCCTTCGGCATTCTCGGACCACCAGGCTTTGGTCGCCCTGAGGCGCTTGGACCATGGCCATGATCCTTCGGGACATCCGGTTGCAGGCGCAAGTCCCGTCATCCCAGGCTCTTGAATCAATGCAATGCCGGTTGCGTGCACTTCCGACTCCTATGCGTCGCGGCCCGCCGGCGACTCGATGATCGGTCGAATGCGGTGGATCCTGCGAGCAGGCTTTGGATATCATGAGAGCGCGGGTCTCGAAGCTCCTTCCGTGCGCCATCTCTTTCCCTATGCGGAGGTGTGATGCGTATCAGGATTTTGTATGGTGCCATTTTGGTTGGTGCGACGACGTGCGCCTGGGGACAAACCGTGCAGCGCATGGCGATTGTCGCCTCCGGCGGCCATTTTGGTGCGCAGGAAACCCGGCTGGCTGATGAACTGACGACCGACATGGTGGGCAAGCCGACGGTGGCCATCATCGACCGGGCCAGCCTGGACCGTATAATCAAGGAGCAGAACTTCCAGAACAGCGATCGCGCCTCTGCGGACAGTGCGGTGCGCATAGGCAAGCTGGCAGGGGCCAGCGACATCGTGATCGTTCAGGTTGCAAACGCCGACTACTCGACCAAGCAGGAGAAGAGCGGCTCGACGACCACCGTCACCGGATCGGTTTTGCTGAGCGCCAGTGCGCGGCTGATCAACGTTGAAACTGCGGTCATATTGGCGCAGCCGAAATCGGATTTTCAGGCCAGTCAGGTGATTGGTACGACCACGCAGAACCAGGGATTCAATTTCGGCGCCATCCGAATACCCCCCAAACAGACGGTGCAGAGTAGCGATCCGAAGGTCGTGGCTACCGACCTGACCAATAAGGCATTCACGAACGTGGCAGCGGATCTTTCCAGGCAATTGCTGGTTGCCATCAACCAGGTCCCTGACGGCGCGGCCGCAGCCGCAGGAGTCAGTGGTGCGGAGCTGCCGCTAGTGGCCGGCATTGTCGATGGGAGCGTGTTCATCAATCAGGGGGCGGGCTCTGGCATCAAGACGGGTGATCGTTTCCAGGTCACACGCAGCGTTAGCGTGGGTCTCAAGGACCCCAGGACCGGCCGCGATATCTTGCAGAAAAAGAAGGTCTGCGTCTTCGTGGCCCAGAACGTGGACGACTCGAGCGCATCAGGCTCCTGCCAGGGAGGCACCCCTCAGACGGGCGATGCAGCAGAGCCGGTTCATTGAACGCCGCAAATGCTGGCGTTCCACTAGAAAAAGATTGCGCCGAAGACGGCGCCAAGAACAAATCCTGTCAAAGCGCTGTTGGCGGAATTCCTGCGCGCCTCAGTCCGGTCCTGGGCGCGCTCCCAATCACGTTTCTGCGCGGCGGCCTTCTCACCATAAAAACGCGCCAACAGCTCGTCGCGCGGCGTCCCCTGCCCGAGCGTGAACATTTCCGACACGGTGGTCTGCGCACAGTAGACTCCCTGGTCGGCGGCCTTGCGCAGCCAATACAACGCCCGGGTGTAATCCTGCGGCACCCCGTTGCTGCCCTGGTAATAGATCAGTCCCACGGCGGTTTGCGCCGTGGGGTCGCCGGTCTTTGCCGCGAGAATGTAGCAACCCAGCGCATCATCCTGGCGATTGAACATGAGCGCATTCAGACCGATGTGCATGGAATCTGCCGCGGTCATGTTGGCCTGCTCGTTGCAGGTGGTTTGCGGAATCGAGGCCGACCAGGTGCCTGAGTTCTGGCCCGGATGGTCTGGTCCGCTCCAGACAACCGTGCCGGAGATCTGATCCCCGTGGCGCGCGCCATAGTAGACGGCAGAGTTGCCGTCGCTGGTATCGGTGCGGCGGATGCGAATGTCCTCGGCGTCGGCGCGGATGATACTCAGCTTGGCGCGCACCGGCGTCTGGCCGAACCAGGTGGCGGTGCCCTCGGCGCCCGAAAGTTGCCAAGCCGCGTTGCATGGACCGGTCCCCTCACACTCGATCAAGACCGGCGGCAAGCCGGTCCACGGTCCGCTCATGCTGATCGCAGAATTCGTCTCAGCGACCGGAGCGGGCTGGATGATGGCCGCCCACATGCCGCGGGGGGAACCTCCGAGTGACCCATCCACGACCATTTCACGGTGCCGGTAATTCTGCTGGCATCGATAGTGCCCGTGTACAGGCCCGAAAGGCCCGCTGTAGGACCTGCGCGATCAAAGCGACGAATGACAATCGTTTGCCCATCGAAGCGTTCGACCGTGAGCCGTACTCCGATCGGACCCCCGGGCGTAGTGACGCTGCCGTCGCGTCCCTCGAAATGCCATTCGACACTATAGTGCGCGTTCGGCAAAACGCAGGAGTCGTTCGCGGATTCGCAGACGAGCAGGCGAGCGGGAGGCGCCAGCTCAGGCTCTGACGCAGCTGCCGCCGTCGCGCTCAGGCCATACAGCAATAGGATCGGGGCGGTCAGGTTGCATCGGCGCATATAGCGACCTGCAGCTTGAGGGGCAAGGTCATCGAAGACTTCCGCGTCCTCCGACAAGTCAATCGTACGACAATTCCCAGGAAGCCGCAGCGCCGGCGGGAATGGCGCTCGCCGTTCGGCAGGCCGCTAGC
>CAWIQV010000043.1:0-21712 GCA_963838275.1 uncultured Gammaproteobacteria bacterium
TGCCATGCGCGGACCCGACCTGTTTGCCGAAGACGTCGAAAGCGACCTTTACGCGGCCATCGACAAGGTCACCAAAAAAATCGAGCAGCAAATCCGCAAACGCCACGGCAAACGGAAGGCCCGCAAACACAAGTCGCCGCGCGCAGCAAGCAAACCCGCCAGGAAAACGGAGCGGAGTAAGCGTTGAACGTTGATTCGCCGGTCGTTAAATCGTATTAACGGTTCAACGATTCGACGATCAGCGGTTCAACCGACATGATTCTCCGCGCCCGCACATTTTGCCGGTTTCGCAGCCGCCCATTGAAAACGGCGCGGTGCTCATTTCCGGCAATCGCATTCGCGCCGTCGGCCCCTGGCCGGACTTGCGGCCGCACGCAGGAGAAACAGTTCTCGACCTGGGCGAAGTCATCTGCTGCCCGGCCTCATCAACGCCCATTGCCATCTCGACTACACCGACATGGCCGGCAAGTTGCCGCCGCCAAAGACCTTCACCGACTGGATTCCGCTCATCCCGCGGCCAAATCGGCCTGGAGTTATTCCGATTACGCGCATTCCTGGTTGCACGGCGCGCGCATGCTCGTGCGACACCGGCACCACCACCGTCGCCGACATCGAAACCGTGCCCGACCTGTTGCCGGAAGTCTGGGACGCCACGCCGTTGCGGGTTTTTTCGTTCCTCGAAATGACCGGCATCCGCGCCCGGCGCGAACCCGCACCGCAGACCGCGAATATCGCATTGATGTTCGCAAGCACGAGCGCCTCTGCCCGGAGCGCCCGTTCGCGGTTCACCGGCTCCCAGGTGCGGTAGCACGGCGTCGGTGCCACCGGTGGAGGGGCGAAGAATCCGCTGCCGATGCGCGCGACCGTGACTGCATTGATGCGCGCGGCCAGCTGCGCGGTGGGCGCGTGGTCCACGACTACCAGGTCGGGGCGGAAGATCTCCAGCAGATGATCCCAGGCCGTCACCAGTGCGCTCAACTGGTTGCCATCGTCATAGCCGCAGCTGTAGAGCAGTTCCCCGAAGGTGGATGGTGTCGCAGCGTGCCCGGGCAGGCGTGAGCCACGTGGCGCCTGCAGGATCCGGCATCGGGCTGGCCACCGCGTGTGCGGGCTGTCGGCGAGATCGGCGAGACAGGCCACGGTCTCGACGCTGCATTGCTCGAATGCGCGCGCCAGAGCGCCCGCGCGCATGACGTGACCCATGCCGCCGCCCAGCTCCCATGCGATCAGTACCCGCTTCATCGCGTATCCGTATCGGTCTCCAGACCGGCTCCGGCGCGGAGAGAGTGCATGCGAGAATGTCCTTGTTGCGGCTGATCCCGTATGCCATATTTTCGTGGCCAGCAGACAGGGTTCGTGCCGATGCGAAATAAGTTAAACACATTGAATCTCGCGATCGCCACCGCCATCGGCCTCGGCAGTTCCGGATTCGCGGCGGCTGGCGATGTGATGACCGGCACTATCGTCGATGCCGGGGGTACCACCACGTCCACGGGCACGACGGTCGGCCAGACGAGCACGTACCAGAACCTCACGTTTGGATTGCAGTCGCTCGGCGCGAGTTACGTCGGCGACGTGGCGGGCTCGATCATGTCGGCGACCGCAACCACCGGCGGCGTCACGTCGGGCGTGTCCACGATATCCTATTCGACCGTGGTGACGAATTCCGGCACGACCGCGTCGCCGTTCGCACTGGCCATCAACATCGGCAATTCCAGCCTGCTGGCGGTGGACCAGATCGCGCTCGGTTCGGGCATCCAGACCGCGACGATGTCGCTCAGTGCGGATGTGTCCGTGAATGGCTCCAGCGTCTGGGGCTCGAGCGCCTCGCTGGCGCTGACGAATGATTTCGCGGATATCTATTCCAACCCGAATCCGTACTCGTTGAGTACTGCCGGCGCTGCGTTCGCCGGCTATACGGTGCAGAACGTGTTCTCCGGGGCGGCGGTTCCGTACGAGAGCGTCAACTTCACTCCCTATTCCTACGCCGTGCCGCTCGGCACGCTCGACCCGGGTCAGTCGGTGAGCGTGCTGTATACGCTGAGCGCGAGTGCCCAGCAGAGCGGAGGGTTCGAGGGATACGGTGGCGGCATCTCGATCGTCGGTGATCCGTTCGGCGTGCTGGGTACTCCCGCATTCCAGGTAGAGGCGGCGCCGGTGCCGTTACCGGCCCCGATGGAGCTGATGGCGGCCGGACTGGCGATGCTCGCCACGATGTCGCGTCGGCGCTGGCCTACCCCGTGAGGTGTTGCTACGATCATCGTCGAGAGGCCTGATCCCGGCCGCCACCCCATCATGGAGAGCGATGTACCCACCGTCCGCGCGTGACCTCCGTCATCCCGATCCTGCACGTTCCCGCTCCCGCCTTTCCGCCCTGCAACCGTCCCCTGCCAGCCCCACCGCCTGTGCGGCGGCGCAGGCTGGGTCGTGCACGCGGGCGCTCGCGGCCGGAGCGTGCCGATGAAGCAGCGCATCGTGTTCCTGGACCGTGGTTCGCTGCGGGCCCGGCTCCGCCCGCTCGCCTGTGCCGAGCACTACACCGAGTTCGAGACCACCACTCCGGCGCAGGTCCTGGAACGGCTGGCTACCGCTAGCGTCGCGATCACCAACAAGGTGCCGCTCCGGGCTGCCGATCTCGCACGCCTGCCGGCACTACGGAAGATTGCGGTCTCCGCGACCGGCTACGACTGCGTCGATGTCGCGTACTGCCGCGAGCATGGCATTGCGGTCAGCAATATCCGCCACTATGCCCGGCACACGGTGCCCGAGCATGTGTTCGCGCTGATACTGGCGCTGCGCCGCAACCTGCTCGCCTATCGTGCGGACATCGAGGCAGGGGTGTGGCAGCAGGCGCCGCAGTTCTGCTTTCTGACCCACGAGATCCGGGATCTGCACGGCTCGACCCTCGGGCTCATCGGCGAGGGAGTACTCGGGCGCGGCGTGGCCGCACTGGCAGCGGCCTTCGGCATGCGTTCGGTGTTCGCCGCGCATCCGCTGCTGCAGGCGGTAGACCTGGAGGTGATGCCGTTGCCGCAGCTGCTGGCAACCGCCGACATTGTCTCGCTGCACTGTCCGCTCAATGATCAGACCCGCCACATGATCGGTGTGGAGCAGCTGCGCTCCATGAAGCCCGACGCGCTGCTCATCAATACCGCTCGTGGCGGGCTGGTCGATGAAGCTGCATTGGTGCAGGCGCTCGAGCAGGGATGGATCGCCGGCGCCGGCTTCGACGTGCTGACGAGCGAGCCGCCGCGCCACGGTAATCCGCTGCTCGAGCTGCGGCGGCCGAACTTCATCCTGACGCCACACGTCGGCTGGGGCTCGGCCAACGCGATGCAGATCCTGGCCGATCAGCTGGCCGACAACATTGACCTGTGGGCGGCCGGCACGCCGCAGAACCTGCTGACCGCGTGATCCTCAGGTAGGAGGACGCGGTGCCGGTGGCGGTGCAGTCGGATCGACCTGCCCGAGTCCGATGGTCTGGCCGCTTGCGAGCACGTGGCCGGCAAGGGCGGACTTCAGCGCATCGAAGCTCAGTTGCGGATCGACCGGGATCGTCGTGTCGAGCGCGAAGACCTGCAGATGGTAGCGGTGCTTCGGGCCCGCCGGAGTCCTGGGGCCCATGTACTCGTGATTCGGTCCGCGGATGTTCGGCCCGTAGCTGGCACCGGCCGGCGGCGCGGTCATGCCGGGGTCCAGCTGTGTCACGGTGGCCGGCACGTCGTACAGCGTCCAGTGCAGGATCGCGTCGCCGCGCACCAGCGCATCGGTGTCCTGCATGATCACCACGTAGGACTGCGTGCCCTTCGGTCCCTTGCTCCACTTCAGCCCGGGAAACACGTTCCCGCGGTATTGGGTGTTCTCGAAGGGAATGTCGCCGCCGTCCTTGAACGCCGGGCTGGACACCGACAGCTTGCCACCGTCCTTGGCCGCGATCAGCGTCAGGACCAGGTGGTCTCCGGCCGCCTCCGTGGCATTGGGCGGAGCCTGGGCGTGCGCCAGCGAAGCGCCCGCGAGGCCCAGCGCCGTGATTGCGACCTTGAGGACCGCAGGCGTCCGATTGTGCTTCAGCATCTCTTTCTCCTTGAGGTTCATGCAGCCGCGTCAACCCCCGAACCGGTGCGAGTGTAGCGCGGCGCGGCCATGTCCGAAATGTTCAATACCTCCGGGGCGGCACGCGTCACGCTGCGATCCTCAGGAGGACACATGACGCAGATTGCTCGATCCGTGGCCGGTCTGGTGATGTATTCAGGGGATCCGGACCGCCTCAGCCGCTTCTATATGCAGGCCCTGGGCCTGCCGCTGGCCCGTGCCCGGCACGGCTCCATGCCCGAGCACCACGAGGGCCTGCTGGGGGGCACTCATATTGCGATCTGGGACCGGCGCCAGGGGCACGGCGCTGCGCCGCTGATCCCGGTCTATCGAGTCCCCGATGTCGCTCGCATCTCCGGGCAGCTGCTGGAGTCCGGGGCGCTGCGCCTGCACCAGACCATTCACCTCGGGGACGGCAAGCAGGTAGCCGGTTTCACCGATCCGGACGGCAGGGCGTTCCGGGTCATTCAGATCGATTAGGCTAGGATCCGCGCATGACCCGAGCCGCCTTCCAGCCCGCCGGTGCCGCTCCCGGCACCGATGCGCTTGTCGCGCGGCACCCGGTGGCACCGGCGCTGCAGGGCTGGGTTGCGTGTTATTTCACGGTGGAACTTTCGCGGGCCGGTGAGCTGGCGGCAGTGCGCGCGCTGCCGGACGGGTGCTCGGATATCCTGTTCCACTTCGGCAATCCACTCCAAGGCTGGTTCAGTGGTCCGCGCACGCGCCCGAGCGTCTACCAGCACCGGGGACCCACGCGGTTGCTGGGCGTTCAACTGCGACCTGGCGCCGCGTACCCGTTGGTCGGTCGTCCGATCCGGCCCTTCGCCGATACCTCGTGTCCATTGCAGCAGCTGGGCATCGATTGGATGGCGGCCGCGTTGGCCCCGCTCGCCGCAGCGGGCAATCTGGCGGGACGGCTCGCACTCATGGATCGATTGCTGATCGCACAGTTCGCATCAGCCGCCATGGACCCACGTCTCCTTGCGGCCCTCGATCTGGTCATCGAGAGCGGCGGGATCGCCAGCGTGGATCGGCTCGCGCGCAGGGCAGGAACCAGCGCCCGCCATCTCGCGCGGCTGTTTGCCGACTGGATTGGCCTCACCCCGAAGCAGCTCTCGCGCATCGTGCGGTTCCAGCAGGTGATGGACTGTCACGCGACGAGTCGCCCGCATGACTGGGCGGGGCTTGCCGCAGAGCTGAACTATGCGGATCAGTCCCACCTGGTCCGGGACGTGGCCGCGTTCGCGGGTCTCACTCCGACGGCGTTGCTTTCCTAGAACGGAAGCTGTTTCGCCCGCATGGCGGAGGGCTCACGAATGACGCTGATGGGCCCGGTGGCTGGAGGTATGCAGCCGATAGCCTGGGTCTTGCTGACGGCGCCTCGAGCGGTCAAAGCCCGTGGGACGCCGCCAGGACCAGCGTAGCACCCGAGCGATCCGTGATCGTCAATCTTCCATCCTTCAGGGTCACATCATCGATCCGCGTGAAGGCATCGGGCACGCGGGTATAGAACAGGATGAAGCGGGTCTCGATCGTCGAGTTCGCGGGCAGCCAGCGAAAGGTCGGCATTCCAAACAGCGGACTCATGCCGACCGTGTCGCGATGCGAGATATCGAACGGCTGCGTCGAGAACTCCATGCCGCGCGCGGCCCGGGCGTCGCCGGTGAAGTTCATCCAGCTCATCAGCCATGGATAGTCGGCGCGCCGGAACACGTATCCGTACAGCAGGTGCCGGTCGGTACGCAGCGCGGTCACGAAGGCCAGCGTACGGCTCGGATCCAGTTCGCAACTGGCGAGGTCCAGCCAGTGATGATCGGTCGGGATCTCGCGGATGTCGGCCTCGCCGCCGCCGATCACGGGCGCCATGGGCCACGTGAAGTCCCGGTCGTATGCCAGATGACCCGGAATGTCGCCGGGCTTGAACGGTCGCACCCGGCATCGGGTCGCCGGCATGTCGACCACGACCTTGCCCGGCTCCAGGAACGGAGGGCCAACGGTCGCATGCTCCGCCCATGAGACCGGCCGGTCCACGCCGATCAGGCTTTCCAGCACGCTCGTGACGTAGACCAGGTTCTCGCCGTCGACCATCTCGAGGGTCCGGGTCAGTGTCTCCTGCGCCAGCGGAAAGGTGGCGCGCATCGTCACCGAATGCGCAGGTTCCGGCAGCGAGGCCGGAAGCACCCTGAACAGCTGATGGTTGGCTTCGCCGTGAAAAGGCATCCCGGAAGCGGCTTCCTGGTCCGAGGGTGCACCAAACCCGTCCAGTGCGAGGAAGTGGCCCAGTGTGGCCAACGGACTGAACGCCGGACCGTCTTTCATGATCAGCCGGTCCAGGCGCGCCCCGTTCGGGGAAATGCTCAGCTCGAGCCGGTCGTTGGCGAGCAGCAACGGCTGCGGCTGCTCCGGTGGCGGCGTGGCCGCGCAGGCGATGCCCGCGATGCACAGGAACAGCAGCATGGTGGTCCGATGCATGCGTCGAGCCGCAGCTCACACCGATGACGGGTCGACCCCGAGCACGTCGACCAGATACTTGATGTTGCCCTTGAGGTTTTCCTCCATGGTGCTGCCGGCCGGCACCATCGAGGCATCGAGGTCCAGCGTTACCCAGCCCTTGTAGTTCCTGGCAATCAGGAAACGCTGGATGGACGGAAAGTCGACGCCACCGGAGTCCGGTCCGCCGAGATTGCGGAACCAGCCATGGCCGCCCGCTTCGGGGCCGCTCCGTGGTACGGCCAGTGTCCTGTTGCCGCGCAGGTGCCTGGGCGCGTCCTTGTAGTGGATTTCGGCGATCCGCGGCCAGTAGTCGCGGATCATCTGCAGCGGGTCCATGCCGCCGAGCGTGAGATGGGCGGTATCGGCGGTAAACCATACGTAGCGCGGATCGGTGAGCGCGAGCAGGGTGCGCGCCTCGTGTTCGGTCTCGATCAGCGAGCCGACGTGGGGATGCGGCGCCAGCTTGATGCCGAACGCGATCGTCTGCTTGCCGATCGCGTTGAGCGAGTCCGCCGCGAGCCGGATGTGCTCGTCCCGGGTGTCCCCATCCGGTGGCCTCGGGCCCATGTTCATCTTGAAGTGTTCGACGTAGCCAAAGGGCTTGATGAAATCGCGCGCGAACTTCACATGATCGGCGATGGTCTTCGGCGCTGCCGGGGCATCGAAGAACGTGCCACTGAAGTCCGGGCCACCGCCATTCGAGCAGGTCACCATCCGGATGCCGGCATCGTCCATCAACTGCTTCAGGGCCAGCGGTCGGTCCAGGTAGTTGATCACCTGGTTGCGGAACGGCTCCAGCCCCGGCAGACCCAGTCGCGCGCAGGCGCGAATCGCCTCCTCGATGTTGGTCCCCCAGGATATCGCGCTGCAGGCGTAGCGGAAGGAGAGCGCCGCGGCCGAGGCGCATGGCATTCCGAGCAGACCGTAAGCGCCGAGGGCGCCTCCATATTGGAACAGCCTGCGCCGCGAGATTCCCGCGCCCATCGCGGAACGAGAGACTGCCATGTGTTACACCCCGCTGTAGCTGCCGGCTGGCATGCCCGATGGTAGCAAGTATCGAGCAACGATCGGTACCACCCAAGCCTCTGCATTTTGAGAATCAAGCCTTTGCGGCAATAATGCCGATCGATTCTGGTAGCGCTCATGCCGTTCATCCTGGAACCGACGCGGGGGTAATTCACCGATGCATTCGATGCTGCGCAAGGCGATCACTGCGTCTGCCCTGTGTGGGGCGCTGCTCGCTGCCATGGCGCCGGTGGCGTTCCCGGCCCGGGCGTCGGAGGCCGCTCCGGGGTCGTCCTCGTTCGACACGCAGCTCGCTGCCGCCAGGGCAGCATTGTCCGCCGGAGACCTGGATCGCGGGCTGGCACTGGCAGATGCGGCGATTCGAATGAGTCCGGAGCGTTGGGATGGATATGCCGTCGCGGGACAGGCCCTGTATGGACTGCGCCAATATGAGCCGGCGGCAGATGCCTTGAGCAAGGCGATCGAGCGCGCGCCGGAAGCGCAGCAGGGGAATCTGCGCGACCTGCGCCGCCAGTGCCTCGTGGCCGAGTCGGGCAGCGTGGCATCGTCACCGGCGCAGCGCCCGGCTGGCCGTGTCGCACCGGATGTGTCACCGCCGGCCGCGCGACCGCCGCAACCGCCATCGCCAGGCCAGCCTTCGACGCCGGTTGCGCGATCACCAGGTTCGAGCGGCGCGAGGCGCGATCCCGCGTTGTGGCTGGATGAGTCGACGGGCCTGATGTGGGCACGGCCGTGGTATTACCCGCGGGACCGTGCGGTCGGTCCATGGAATCTGGCGGAGGCACAGTCGTTCTGCCAGCAGCTGGATCTCGGCGATTTTTCGAATTGGCGGCTGCCGACCGCTGACGAGCTGCAGCAGGTATTTCACGTTTCGGGCATTGGCTGGCGCTGGTCGAGACCGACCTTCGATCCGGGCTACGGGATCGATGAAGCGCTCGAGCAGAAGCAGTGGCGCCCGGCCGGGTTCGTCGTCGATGGCGACCACTTCCAGGGTAACCGGTTGCTGCTGTGGACCAGTACGCCGGCGGACACGCCCGGCGAGCACGTCGGGCTGTATTTTGGCAGACGCTACCATGTCAGGGACGAGCAGCGCCTGGGTGCGACCTTCGAAGGATCGGCAAGCCGCACTCCATTTCAGGGCTATGCGCTGTGCACGCGCACCTCGGACGGGCCTTCATGAGGAAGCCCGGCGCCCAGGGCCATCAGGCCGGAGGCGCCATCGCGCGCATGATGCAGCGAGCGGCAATGGCCTATGCCCGTGGCGAATGGGCCGAGGCGGAACGATGCTGTCGGCAGATCATGGCGACGCGCAGCAACTTCTTCGACGCGTTGAATCTCATGGGCGTCATCGCGGCTCAGACGCGACGCCTCGCGGAGGCAGCGTCCCTGCTGGGGCGCGCCGCAGGCGCAAACCCCGGTGATGCGACGGTCCACAACAACTACGCCAATGTGCTTCGGGAGCTGAAGCGCCTCGACGAGGCCTTGGCCGGATACGATCGTGCATTGAAGCTCAGGCCGGGCTATGCCGAAGCCTGGCACAACCGCGGCAATACGCTGTGGCAGCTCCGGCGCTACGACGAGGCGCTGGAGAGTTACGATCGTGCGCTGCAGTTCAAGCCCGACTATGCCGAAGCCTGCAACAACCGTGGCAACCTGCTGCGGGAGCTCAAACGCTTCGAGGAGGCGCTGCAGAGCTACGATCGTGCGCTGCAGCTCAAGCCCGACTTTGCCGAGGCCCACAATGACCGTGGCAACGTGCTGTGGGAGCTCAGACGCTTCGAGGACGCGCTGCACAGCTGCGATCGTGCGCTGCACTTCAAGCCCGACTACGCCGATGCGCATAACAACCGTGGCAATGCATTGCGCGGGCTCCACCGCCTCGAGGACGCACTGCACAGCTACGATCTCGCGCTGGCGCTGCGCCCCGACTCCGCCGAAATCCACAATAACCGTGGCAACACCTTGCGGGAACTCGGGCGCTTCGACGACGCGCTCGGCAGCTACGATCGCGCGCTCACGCTCCGGCCGGACTATGCCGAGACGCACAACAATCGTGGCGTGACGCTGCATGAGACGGGACGCCACCAGGACGCGCTCGACAGCTACGAGCGGGCGCTCGCGCTCCGGGCTGACTATGCCGAAGCCTTCAACAACCGTGGCAATACGCTACGGGAGCTGAAGCGCTTTGAAGAGGCGCTGGGCAGCTTTCGCAAGGCGCTGGAATGCGATCCTGGCCTGGTGCGGGTCTACCAGCCGCTCGGTGAGCTGCTCAACCGGATGGGTCGCGGCGAGGAGGCGACCGCCGTGTACCTGGGTTGGCTGGAAGCGGACCCGACCAGTCCGGTGGCGCAGCACATGTATGCGGCTGCGTCCGGCAGGAACGTACCGGAGCGTTGCGATTCGCGGTACGTGACGGCGTTGTTCGACGACTTTGCGCGCTCGTTCGACGCGACGCTGGAGCGGCTCGATTATGCGGTCCCGCAGGCTCTCGGTGCGATGCTGGCATCGAGGGCGCCGATAGGGCAGGGAGGCCTGGATGTGCTCGATGCCGGCTGCGGAACCGGGCTGTGCGGGCCACCGCTACGGTCGATGGCCCGGTTTCTGACGGGCCTGGATCTGTCGCCAGGGATGCTGGCCAAGGCGAGGGTACGCCACGTCTACGATGAACTGGTGCAGGCCGAACTGGTCGAGTTCATGGAGTCCAGGCCGCAGCGATTCGATGTCGTGAATTGCGCCGATACCTTGATCTATATCGGGGCGCTGGAGCGGGTCATGGCAGCGGCACATCGGTGCCTGCGGCCCACGGGCGTATTCGCGTTCACGGTCGAAGCGCTGCCCGAAGCGGTCCCGGACGGCTTCAGGCTCACGATGACCGGGCGCTATGCGCACTCCGGCCGCTACGTGCGTCAGGTGATGGCCTCCGCCGGATTCATGGAGGCCGAGTGTCGAACCATTGATCTGCGCAAGGAGGCCGGTGCCGGCGTGCGCGGGTATCTCTTCCTGGGAGCCATGGCGACCGCCCAGTGAGCCTGCTGATGCCGCCGGCGTTCATCGACCACACAGGGCCGGCTGCAGATCCAGTGACGTCATGATGTCGCCCGGCGAGCCGGGGAGCTGCAATGTCGGCATCAGCATCACGTCGGAGGGCACGCCGGGGAGCTGGCTCGAGGTCACATTGGACAGCTGGCTCGAGGGCATGTTGCTGAGCGGCGAGGGTACCAGGATCTGGTTGGACGGCATCTGCATCACGGACGATGGCGTCTGCACCTGCAGGTTCAGTGAGTTCATCGCCGACCCGGGATTGGCGCTCAGACTGTAGCCCGCATAGATCGGGGCCAGGCTCACCGTCAGGTTCGAGCCATACTCCGAGGATTGCAGGTCCGCTGACATTGCCATCAGCGTCAGCTGCATCGTATCCAGAGTTCTGAGATTGATAGGGTCACCGTTCAGGGTTCCCAGTTCATCCCCCTCCACCAGGTGCGCCACTTTCGGCTGACCGATCTGGTTCTGGATCTCCTGCGTCAGGATCGCTTCCTGCTGCGCCGGCGTCAGGGGCCCGCTGAAGCCCGGTGGGGGAGGGACAGCGCTGCCCGGTGATGCCGAAGACGGCGCGTTCCCGAAGGAGCTCGTGGTACTCGGCGCTCCCTGGACGGATCCCGCGCAGGCCCCGGCGGCGCAGGCCGCCCCCTGAGCGACGCCTTCCGCAGCAGAAGCCGTCTGGCCCGCGTCAGTCGTGCCGGTCGTGGGTGGCACGCCATTGGGATAATTACGATAGGCATTGAACGCCGGATCTGGCGCATTGCCCGGAATCGTTCCTCCCTGCGATGCGGACGATGTGTCGCCATTGCCGCCGGGACTCAGGGTCGCCTGGGAAATGGCCTGGTCGATGGCCTGCGCCACATCCGCCAGAATCGCGGCAGCGGCGCTCGCAGTCGGCAGTCCGAGTCCAGCGGAATTCTGCGTCGGCGCCAGCACCGAGCCATTGGTCGCCGGCGGCTGGTTCGGATTCACCGCCTGGCCGTTTCCGGGTGGTGGCGGGGGCAGGGTCGGGTTCAGGATGACCGGGCCGTTGACGGCGAGTTCCGGTGGTGGCGGTGTCGGCGATTGGGGGGTCGCGATCGGCAGCGGCTGGATCACCCCGGGTTTGAGTTGACTGAGGGGATCGACGCCGGATGGCGTCGTGCCCGCGGCCGCGGCGGCCGCTGCTCCGGCTGCCGCACCAGCGGCTGCAGCCTGTGCCCCGCCGGCGCCTGAGGTGTTCGTTCCCTGGCTGCCGCTGCCGGCACTGCTGTTGCCGGTGCCGGTCGTGCCCGCGCCAGTCGTGCCGGTGCCGTTGCGTGTCACGCTCAGGGCTGGATCCTGACCGGTCGTCGGAATGGTGCCCTTGGTGCTCGAGGTCGTGCCTTGTTTCTGTGCGACGGTTTGCGGCTGCGGCGTCGACTGGACTGGCTGCGCCACCGGCGCCGGGGGATTGGCGTTCGCTGTCTGGGGCGCCGGCTGCGTGACCGATGAAGGTGCCTTCCAGTTGGCGGGATTACTGCCATATTGGGCGACATTGGTCTCGATGGCGTTCTCGAGATTGGCGACGATCGCCTGCTTGTTGTTGTTCAGCGCCGCTTGCGCGGCCTGCAGCTGGTTGTTGATCGTCGACATGTCGCGCTGGAACGTATATTCGGTAGCCAGCTGTACCTTGGATGCGATCTGCCCGGCCTGGAACTTGACGGCTGCAGGCAGGCTCGGATTACCATTGATCAGCGCCGCGCGCTGGGAGGCGAGCTGGTTGATTTCATTGAGTGCATCCTGGATGACCGGATTGACGTCATCCAGGACCGTCTGGTCGACTTGCAGCCCGACCTGTACGGCGTTGAAGATGGCCTCGGCCTGTTGCTGTACCTGTTCGGGCGTGCCGCCGAGCTGCACGTTGCCCTGGGACGTAGTCAGGCTGCCGAGCTGGTTGCTGAGTTGCTGATTGCCGCTGGCCGTCAGCGATATGTCACTCTGCAGCTTGCTCACGGCCTTATCGAGACTTCCCTGCACGCGTTCCAGCGCGGCGTCGTACTGCGCGATCAGCGCATCGCCCTGCGCCTGGGTGTAGTAGCCCGCCGCGACGTCCTGCGCGACCAGCGTCGGAAAATCCGGCGGACTGCTGCCCGATGCGCTGGTTTGAGCCCAGGCCGTGGAGCACAACACCAGCAGCGCGACGCCGACCAGGGCGAGCGCCGCCCGGGCGCGCCGCAAGGACCTTTCACCCCGGCAGCCATCGCCCCGGCTCGAACCGTTCATGGACTCGATCCTTCGGTGCTCCGACCGTAGCGGAAGGCCTGCAAGGACTGCAGCCGCGCGGTCCTGGGTTCCAGTGCCACCTCGAAGGTCACTCCCGGCGCATCCGCGCTCTGCAGGAGCAGCCGCCAGGTGCCGTCGGATTCGACGTAGGCGGAAACCGGCCGCATGGTGGCGCGGGCGGTCCGGCCGACGGCCAGCAGCGCCCTGGCCGTGTCAGGGTCGATGCTCACGCCCGGAACCGAACTGGGCAGCACCATCAGGTCGCGAGTACGCCAGATATCAGGACCCAATCCGGGCTCGGCGGTCAAGCGGTTCACGGCAGCGACGGCCGCGTTCACCCGTCGCGCTACTTCTGCCTGGCGGCGCGAGGAGGGACCCGGCGCCCGCCAATCCGCCGCGGCCATCAGTGGAAAGGGCGCGAGCTCGAAGACGTCGGGTGTGGGCGCGACACCGATCGGCAATACCAGTGGCCGCGCCGCTGCGGCCTGTTCCCGCACGTCGGTCCCGAGAACCCACCACGCGTCGGACACGCGCCAGCCGTCGGTGGCGAGCTGCCATCGCACCAGCAGCCCGGCGTCGAACACCGGGTTGAACCAGACCGTTTCTCCGAGTTCCCCGGATTCATGTCGCACCTGCAGCGCTCCCCGCAGCAGCACGCCCCACGGTGTGGCATTCCGGCCCGGCGAAGTCAGCGCACGCATCAATTTCTTGCGCGAGCCGGGATCGAGGCTCTGCAGGTACCGATCGGCACGGATCGCGAGCCGGTAGCGCGCTACTGCGGCCACCGTCTGTAGCGGCAGGAACGGCGAGCCCGAGTGGGCGACCGGGTCCGCATGGGCGCCGGCAGCCATCGCACCGAACGCCAGCGCCAGCAGCGCACCGCTGCGTTTCAGAATACCCATCGCACTCCCTGTTCAACGCCGACGCCGGGTCCGAACTCTGTCCCCGGATTCAATCACAGGATGGGGCCCGCGCGCACCCGGTATGTCGGGAAGAATTGTCTCGGCGCGCGGCTATCGCCCGAAAAGCGGTTGTGCGCCGCTCGATTGATCCGCTACTCTGCGGCAGAGCTGCCCGGCACTCGACCGGGTTGCATAACAGGGAAATCATCGTGATACGAGAGCACGGACATGCGTGCCGGCCGCGGCGGCCTGTGCCCTCTATCCGTCGCAGGCTGGCATGGCGTGCACTGCCGTCGGCTGTTGCGATCCTCTGTGGCAGCGGCGTGCATCCGCTGCGTGCACAGGGTACGCTGACCGATCTCGGGACCATCGGCGGCTATACCGGGTCTTTCACCTACATCGATATCGGCCCATACCAGGCGGAATTCACGACCCTGGCCACGACGGCCACCGAAACCAACGGATCGGAATCGTTTGCGATCACACCGGACGGTATGGCGGTGGTCGGAGCCGCGGGAACTTCGAGCGGCGTCGCGCATGCCTTCGTCTGGACGGCGCCCAGCGGGATGGTCGACATCGGAAGTCTCGCGAGCAATGAGCCCTCGGTGGCACTCGCGACCTCGAGCAACGCCGGCGTCGTCGTGGGCGGCGCGCTCAATAGTGCGGGGCTCGTGCATGCCTTTGAATGGACGCCCAGTCAGGGCATGGTGGATCTGGCGCCCCAGCTCAATGGCTTGACCGGAGTGTCCATTGCCCACGGCGTCAGCGCCGATGGTTCGGTGGTCGTGGGAACGCTCAACCCGGTGACGACGAGCCTGAGCGCGTTTCGCTGGAGCGCAGCGAGCGGCATGACGACCCTGGGCAGCATCGATTCCAACGGCGCCGAGACCTCGGCCCTCGGCATTTCGGCCGATGGTAGTACGACGGTAGGCTGGGGCATCAGCCTTGCCGGCCAGGGCGCCATCCATAGCGTGCTGTGGCACCAGAATGGCGTCGCCGTCGACCTGGGTGCGATCGGGGGCATCGCTGGCAGTTCGATGGCGACCGCCGTCAACCAGGATGGTTCAGTCATCGTCGGTGACGGTCAATACGTCGCCAGCTCGGGCATCCTGCACGCTTATCGCTGGACAGCTGCCGGCGGCATGGTGGATCTCGGTACCCTGCTTGGACCCACTTCCTATTCGGAGGCCTTTGGTGTTTCTGCCGATGGCTCCATCGTGGTTGGTACCAGCTTCATACCCTCGACTGGGCAGGCAGGGCATGCCTTCATCTGGACGGCGCTGGGCGGCATGCAGGACCTGAATACCATGCTCACCAATGCGGGTGTCAATCTGACGGGCATCACGCTGATCTCCGCGCGCGGCATCTCGGCGAACGGGAACTTCGTGACCGGGGATGAGACCACGACCGCAATTGGCAGCGACACGGCCCACGCATTCCTGGCCCGTATCGGCGGCGGTGCGGTCGGCCTCACGACGCCGGAGTCGATCATCGCGTCCTTCCTGCAGCTGGCGAACAGCATGACGGCGCAGCTCATCAACGGTACGTTGCTGTCCAGCGTGCTGCTGGGCGTCAACGAGCAGCTGAGCTGCGCCGACTGCGGCGGCGGCTATCTGTCCTTTGGAAGCTTCACCTTGGGCGGCCACGGTCGCTACGACCTGAACGACGAATGGACTGTGCTGGCGGGCGCCTCCTATGGGAGGTACCGGGAGGAAGGCGCCGATGTCACGTCGTCCTGGACCCTGGCCACGTCCCTGCGATTCGATCCGGCAGGGATGGGCTCTTCGCGTCCCTTTGCCGAGGCCGGGTTGACGGCAGCGCCCGATCAACACGTGACCTATACGCGGCCCTATGCCGATGGTGCGAGCATGACCACGGCAACCGGGGACACGAGCAGTGGCGACTACGCCGCGTACGCTCGCGTGGGCTGGATCGATCGCCTCACGCGTACGGACGAGCTCGGCGCCTACGCGCAATTCACGCAGGAGTGGCAGACGGTCAGGGCCTATTCCGAGACGGTCAGCATGAGCAATCCGTTCGAGGCAACGGTACCGTCGGGATCGAACGCCCAGTCCGTCATGGGCGTCGGCGCGCAGTACACGCACCTGTTTGGGCGCTACACCGAGTTCAATCTCAATGGGGGTGTCGCCCACGCCGCGGGAGTGCAGAGCAGCATCGATGCGAGCGTTGCCGGATACGGCGATGTACGCCTGAGGCCTCCGCGACTCACCTGGGAGACTGTCGGCGGGCGTATTGGCCGGCGTGTAGGCCACCGGGTGACGCTGGATCTGTTCGCGGATACGGTGCTCGGGCCGCGGCAGATCGGATCGAGCGTCCATGGAGGAGTCGATTTCAATATCAGGTTCTGAGACAGCATGAATCCTGCGTCGTGCCGACGGCCTCTCAATGCGGCTGGGGCGGCTCCGACATGTCCAGGGGCTGCTGCATGATCACATCGAGCGCCACCAGGTAGCCGAAAATGACGGTGAAGAAATCGATGGTCAACGCCGTGATGTAGGCGGCGGCGCGGTGCGGGAATCCCGCCAACACGAACCCGAGCATGGCCATGGTCGCAGTGGCACCCAATACGACTAAGACCGCGAACACGGAAGCTGGCGGTCCCTTTCCGACCGCCTTGCGCCGACGGTGCGGGTAGGTGACCTGAAGCGACAGCATCGGTAGCGCAAACAGCACCGCGGAATCCCGCCAGATCGAGTTCTCTTCGATGCCGTAAAGCGCCAGCAGCGACGGCAGCAGCGCCGCCGCCGTCATCACGAAGATATACGTCATGACGGTCTTCGCCAGGTACCTGTCGAGCAGCGACAACCTCGCTCCGGCGGCAGGTCTGAGCGACAACAGGAGTGCCGAGAAGCCGGCGAACGTGATCATCAGGCCAGCCAGCGTATACAACAGCGGTGCACTGCTGAGTTCCATGCTCTGCTCCAATTGGCATCCAGGTTGGTTTATCGCGTGTTGTTCAATTGTTGCGGCAACGCTTCCCGGACGCCATAGGCTATCACCCTGTGTATCGCGCGCCATCCTCAGCGGACGCGATCACGGTGCCGCATCACGAGAACAATCCAGAAAAAGCCTGGTGCCCGGCGCGCGCCGCGTTGGAGGCCACGCACGAGCCAGCCAGGCCTTCATCAGCGCTGGCCCCACCAGGGTTCGCCGGGAGCCAGATGCGCTCGCAGGTAATCGTCGTCGAGATCCGCGCCGATACCCGGGGATGAGTGGACCTGCATCCTTCCGTTCTTGATGACCGGGACATTGCTCCTGGCCGCGGGTGCCTGGTCGGATCCTCGCGCGCACTCCATCATGGGCGCGTTATGGATCGCGGCGCTGAACTGCTGTGACGCCAGATTGAGCAGCAGCCCACTGACGTTATGCAGGCAGATCGGCATGCGGTAGGAAGCCGCCAGGTCGGCGATTACCTTGACTCCGGTAATGCCTCCCGACTGCAACAGATCGGGCTGGAGGAAGTCGACCGCCTGGTGTCTCGATGAAGGGCCGGGCGTCCTCGATCAACTCGAGATCTTCTCCCGTGAGGATCGGAATCCTGGTACTGCGCCGCAACGCCATCCACGATTCGCTGAAGCCCACCGCCAGCGGGTCTTCGAACCAGAGCGGCTTGATGTGCTCGACGGCTGCCGCCACCTGGATGGAACTGGTCACGTCCAGTTCGTTGTGTCCGTGGACGATGATGTCATAGTCCTGGCCGAACGCCTCGCGCGCCAGGTCGTAGCACACGGCTACTCGTCTGATGTCCGCCGGAAGCAGACTCGGTACGTACTGGCGCGCGATCACGCCCAGGGCGTCGTTGAGGTCGACCTTGAACGCCTTGAAGCCGGCCGGCTCGTTCTTCAGATCCTCCGCCCTGAGACGCCACTCCTCTTTGTTCCAGAAGTTGCCGGTATGCCCGCAATGCGAGTAGCAGACGATCTCATCGCGAAAATTGCCGCCGAGAAGCTTCGACACGGGTGCATCCAGAAGCTTTCCGGCAAGATCCCACAGCGCGATATCGATTCCGCTGAGCACCCGGATGGGCCGGAAGCGCTGTGCCCACGCGTAGAACATATTGTGGTGGTGGACCGCGATGGCGAGGGGATCCTTGCCGATCAGGCTCAGGCCCTCCGCGGACCCCTCATTGCTCATGAATTCCTTGATCACTTCACGAACGTAGGCACCGGTGCCATGAGCCGGACCGTAGCCGGATACTCCCGCATCGGTGTCGATCCGCAGGATAGTCCCGGGCGCCACGGACAGTTGCAGCGCCTTGACGGCAGTGATCTTGAACTGCCGACGCATGGGGGCGGCGAAGGCCTCGAATGGCGCGAGAAACTGGGCGATGGTCGCCGCCGCGGGAATTCCCACGGCGCCCTGGAGAAAGGCCCGTCTGCTGACCTGCATGGTGGACTCCTGTATCGGCGTCTGTCACGGTTGAATTGTTGCCCGAAGGCGTTCGGCGATCCGCCAACGCATACCTGGACCTGCACAGGCCGTCAGTCGTACGCGCGCAGACCTGCTTCGGATTCGGACTTTCCCTACTCCCCCAACAGGGTTTCGCCGGCGGCGCTGGAGGTCGCGCCGTCACGCATCGCGGTCGTCAGCCCGAGCAGACTCCGGTGCAACAGCTCGAGCTGGTTGTCCTCGAGTTGCCGCAGGGCATCTACCAGCAGGCCTGCATGCGGCCCAGGGGCGCGGCGAAGCACGCGCGTGCCCTGCGGCGTTACCTGCAGATGTACGACACGTTGATCGCCATCGTGACGCGAGCGCCGGACCAGTCCGCGTTCCACCAGTGCGTTCACGATGTTGCTCGCCGTAGTCTGATGTAGCGCCATGCGATCGGCGAGGGCGTTGACGCTCAGCCCCTCGCTTCCGGCTATCTCGGAAAGCGCCCACAGCAGGGAACCCGGCACCCCGGTAGCGCGGCGTACGTCGCTGTCGAACCGGCGCGCGGATCCGAAAATCAGTCGGAATTCCTGCAGCACCTGCAGCGCCTTGGCGGTGCGCCTGCCCCGAGCGGTTGCCCCGCCGGCGACTCGCTCATCCGTGCGGAGCGATGAGGAGCGTCGGCTTCTGGCGCGAATCGGATTCGTTTTCATAGGTGATTCAATATTCTACGTGAGACGGATAGTCGCCAGACCGCCTCGTACCCGAAGCAGGGCGGCGGGAAAGCCTATCAGCGGCGCCAATGGTGCGATGCAACAATGGCCTGCGTCGAGGACCAACCCGTGTCATGGCATCGACGCTTGCTCGCTTGCACCAATTCAATGCCACGACTCGTCGACGGGCCCGATGGCTGCCTGCCACGCCCTCGCCAGGGCAGGGGCTCCCGATACCGTCGAAGTTGTGCCGATCGCCGCCGGGTCGTCCAGTCGTCAGGTGACTCACGCAGCAATGAATTGGAGGAAATATTTGATAGAATGTATATGAACGTCATTCGACGCAAGCACAAAGGATGGATCATGATCAAGCCTACTACCGTCACCCTTGCGGCAGTCGCCACGTTCCTGGGCCTCACTGGCTGCACGGACCTGAAGCCGCTGCAGGCGCAGGTAGATCAGTTGAAGACCCAGGTGAGCGGAATTCAGGCCGAAGTCTCCGCGGCGAGGGCCTCGGCCGACGCAGCTGCGCGCGCCGCCACGGCGGCACAGGGTAGCGCTGACCAGGCCGCCCAGGCCGCCAACAGCGCCCGCAGTACCGCCAATCAGGCGCTTGCGGCCGCGAGCTCCGCGCAGTCCTCGATCGATGCGACCAATGAGAAGATCGATCGCATGTTCAAGAAGTCGGTGTCGAAATAGCAATCACGTGGCAGTCGGTTGCCATAGAGGAGTGCAGACATCATGAAGCCCAGAAGCTCGACCGCCGCGCACCTCGCCAGCCTGGCCATGATGGGCCTGCTTGCCGCCTGCAGCACCCAGATGCAGCCGGCGCAGCAGGCCATCAACGAGGCCAGCAATGCCGTCGATGCCGCGGCCAAGGACGCCTCCAGGTACGTGCCCGAGCAGCTATCGCCGCTCGAAGGCAGGCTGACGGCACTGAAGGCGTCCTTTGATCAGAAGGACTATGCGACAGTCCTGGCCGGGGCGCCGGCGCTGGTAGCCGATGCCACCGCGGTGCAGAAGCTCGCGGCCACCAGGAGGCAAGCCGCCGTGCAGGCGCTTACCGTCCAATGGCAAGGCATGACCGCGTCGGTTCCGAAGCTCATCGATACCGTCAAGACGCGGGTGAACGCGCTCGGAGGGGCCAGGCACGCACCCAAGAACGTGAATGTGGCTGCGGCAAAGCCTGCTCTGGAGGATGCGACCGTATTGTGGGAAAAGGCACAGGCCTCCTTTACCGCGGGAAACATAGCGGATGCCGTGAGTCGCGGTACCGACGCCAGAGCCAAGGCGGAATCGGCTGCTGCAGACGTGAATCTCAAGTTGAAGGCGGGATAGGCGCTGCGGCCATTCGCGGACGGGACCGCGCCTCGGGGACGGTCAGCTTTCGTCCCCGAGGCAGCGCATGCCCTCAGCGCAGCTTCGCGCGGCGCAGGTTCTGCGCCGCAAAGTCCCAGTTCATGAGGCGATCGAGCACGGCCGTCACGTAGTCGGCACGTCGGTAGCGATAGTCGAGGTAGTAGGCATGCTCCCAAAGATCGATGGTGAGCAGCGGCCGCTGTTGCATCGTCAGTGGTGCATCCGCATTGGCGGTGGTGATCACGCGAAGCCTGCCATCGTCGGCCACGAGCCAGACCCACCCGGCGCCGAATTGCTCGAGTGCCGCCGCCGCGAGCTGCTTCTTCAGAGCCGACAGACTTCCGAATGCCGCACTCACGCGCAGCTTGAACTCCTGCTCGAGAATGTCCGTACTGTTTGGGCGCAGGCTGCGCCAGTAGAAGTCATGGTTCCAGGCCTGTGACGCGTTGCGGTACAGAGCCATGTGCTCGGGACTGTGAACGGTGGCCGCGATGATGGCTTCCAGCGTCATGTGCGCAAATTCGGTGCCGCGGCTCAGGGTATTCACGTTGTCGACGTAGATGCGGTGATGCTGCCCGTGATGCGTTGCCAGCGTATCTGCGGACAGCGCTGGGGCCAGCGCGCCGACGTCATAGGGGAGCGGGGGCAGCGCGTGGATCGCCGGTTGCGTCTTCTCCTCCACCGCGGCGCCGATGGGCGAGCCCGTGGGGCTGCGGACACGCGATCCGGTGCTGAAGTGAGGGGTTGTCGTCGTCGTAGGGTTCATGCTGCGTACTCCTTCAAGGGGCGCGCGAGCGCTCCTGTGGTTGCGAGATTAGGGCTGCAGCGAGCCGGTGCCGCTCGACCGGCGTTGCCGCCGGATTCCACAGCCCCCCTGCACTGGTTTGAGACACGAACCATTGCGCGGAAGTTCCATGACCGGTGATGCGGTCCATGAGAGCATCCGCGCGTCCCTCAACCCATTGCGATGGGAACAAAGATGCGGCCATCTCCACGCTGGATCAGTAGCGCGACTTGCTTGTCGTGGCTGTGCACGAGATCGCGCAGCTGCTCGACGTTCCGCACGGGAGTGCCATTCACGGACAGTACGAGATCCCCAGGCTGTATGCCGGCCTGCGCGGCGCGTCCCTGCGCGCTCTCGACGACGAGGCCCCCGGGTGCGTCTGCCTGGTCGCGCTCGTCCGGGGTCAGCGGCCGAAGCGTGAGGCCGAGGGAACTATCCGACGCCGGCTCGCCGGCATTGCCCCTGGCTGCCAATTCCGTCGCCGATCCGATGCGCGCCGTGATGGCCATCGGTTCGCCGTGCCGGATGATCGACAGCGTGGCCCGGGTACCCGGTACGGTCATGTTCACGCACGTCGAGAGCTGACCGGCGTCGGCGATGACGGTGTCGTCGAACTTCACGATTACATCACCACTGCGCAGACCCGCCTCGGCCGCTGCACTGCGGGG
>CAWIQV010000044.1:0-4154 GCA_963838275.1 uncultured Gammaproteobacteria bacterium
GGCCGACGCCCGCGATCTGCGAGATCTTCTGTGCGATGCGGGTGTCGGCCAGGTCCTCGACCTGCGTGGTCGGCATCGTCGGCGCGGTCACGCCGAGCGTCATGATCGGGGCGTCGGCGGGATTGAACTTGGCGTAGATCGGCGGCGCCGGCAGGCTCTGCGGCAGCAGGTTGCCCGCGGCGTTGATCGCGGCCTGCACCTCCTGTTCGGCGATGTCGATGTTCAGGCTCAGGTCGAACTGCAGCGTCACGACCGAGGCCCCGGCGGAGCTGCGCGAGGACATCTCGTTCAGACCCGGCATCTGTCCGAACTGGCGCTCGAGCGGCGCGCTCACCGTGGAGGTCATCACCTCGGGACTGGCGCCCGGCAGGAAGGTCGTGACCTGGATGGTCGGGTAATCGACCTCCGGCAGTGCCGAGAGCGGCAGGAACAGGTAGCCGATGGCCCCGACGATCAGGATCGCCGCCATCAGCAGCGAGGTCGCGACCGGCCGCAGGATGAATGGGCGCGAGGGATTCATCGCATCAGGGGGCCGGTGGGCGCCCCGCGCCGCTGGCGCCACCAAATCCCCCAGCACCCCCAGATCCACCGGGTCCACCGGGTCCACCCGGGCCGCCGGGGCCGCCGGGGCCGCCAGGTCCGCCCTGTCCGTTGTGCCGTCGCATGCCGCCGCCGGGGCCGGCACCGAAGCGGTGTGGCCTGCCGCCGCCGGTTCCGGCGCCAGCAGCCGTACCGGCCGGCAGCAGTACGTGCGCACCATCGCGCAGCTGGTCGGCGCCGTCGACGACGATCGTCTCCCCGGGCTGCAGGCCCGATTCGATCGCGACCAGGTCACCGCTCGTAGGCCCGGGCTTGACCTGGCGGACGCTGACCGTGCTGTCGGAGTTCACGACATAGACGAAGCTGCCATCGGAACCGTTCTGCATCGCCGCGCCGGGCACGGTGACCTGGTCATGCAGCGTATCGAGCAGCAGCTGGACGTTGACGAACTGGTTCGGAAACAGCTCCAGCTCGCGGTTGTCGAACATCGCGCGCAGCTTGAGCGTGCCGGTGGTCGGATCGATCTGGTTGTCCGCGTTGGCCAGCACGCCGCTCGCGATCCGGTTGGTCAGGCTGCGATCGAAAGCATCGATCGGCAGCTTCTCGCCGCGGTTCAGGCGCTGCAGGATCCCACGCAGCGCATCCTCGGGGACCGGAAACAGCACCGACATCGGCTGCATCTGCGTGACCACGACGATGGTACTGGTGTTCGCCTGCACCAGATTTCCGAGATCCACCTGGCGCAGGCCGACCCGACCGGTCACCGGCGAGACGATCCGGCAGTATCCGAGGTTCAACTGCGCGGACTCGACCGCCCCCTGGTCCGCCGCGACGGTCGCTTCATACTGTCCGACGGTCGCCTGCTGGGTCGCATACTGCTGATCGGACACCGAATTCTGGGCCAGCAGCATCTTGTAGCGGTCCAGGTCGATGCGCGCGTTGGCCAGCAACGCTTGGTCGCGCTTGAGCGTGCCGGTGGCCTGATCGAGCACCGCCTGGAACGGCCGCGGGTCGATCTGCGCGAGCAGATCGCCGGCCTTGACGATCTGTCCCTCGGTGAACGCGATCCTGATCAGCTGTCCGGTGACCTGGGGATGGACGGTGACGGTGGCGAGCGGCGTCACGGTGCCGAGCGCGTTGATCTTGATCGGCACGTCGTTGCGGCTGACCTGCGCGACACCGACCGTCAGTGGCCCGCCGCGCCCGAACCGCGGCTGTACCTGCGCCGCGCTGCGTTGCCGGAGATAGATGATCGTCGCGACCGCGGCCACCAGCAGGACCGCGGCGGCAATCCACAGCAGCCGGCGCGATCGACCTCCACCCGGCGACTGTGGCGCGACCGTGGTCTCGAATTGCGGTGAGGGGTTGCTCATTACTGGTATTTCCGTATCGGTCCGACCACGCGCCGTGGTCAGCGCAACTCCGGACTATGGACCGGTGCCGGGCCAAATAGTTAACCCGCTCTTGGAGCCAGATGCCTGATAGTTAAGAACATTTAATATCGATGCGGAGGTGATCCGAGCGATGGCGGCAGGGCGCCGCGCGGCCCTGGAACCGCAGCACGCGACCGGACCCGAGCGGGTTCAGTGCGACCAGAGTGCCAGCGCCAGTACCCCGGCGCCGAACACGATGCGATACCACGCGAACAGCGTGAAGCGGTGCGACTGGATGTACCGCAGCAGCCACTTGACCGCGACGAACGCGACCACGCCGGAGACGAGGAAGCCGATCGCGAGCGCGGCCCAGTCTTCCCCGGCCGCCTCACCCCGCGTCTTGAGCAGTTCGTAGCCGGTTGCTGCAAACATGGTGGGTATGCCGACGAGGAACGCGAACTCCGTGGCGGCCGGCCGCGCCGTCAGGCCGGCCAGCATCGCGGCAAAGATGGTCGAGGCCGAACGGGAGGTGCCCGGAAACACTGCGGCCAGGATCTGGCAGGTACCGACCCAGAAGGCCACTTTCCAGGTCACGTCACTCGAAGGCGCACGTCCGGCGACCAGCCGCTCGATGACCAGGATCGCGACTCCACCGATGATCAGCGCGAGCGCGATCGGCAGCAGCGATTCGGCCAGCTTGAAGCCGTGCCGGGTCGCGATGAAGCCGCCGATCGACGTGATCATGAACGCCAGCAGCAGCTTGGCGAGGTAGTCGCGGCTGGCGCGCTCCCCGAGATGGGTGAACAGCGCCAGCAGCCGCTGCCAGTAGATGAACACCACCGCGAGGATCGCGCCGGCCTGGATCGCGACGTTGAACAGCTCCGAGCGGGCGCCGAGCCAGTGCTCGGCGATCAGCAGGTGGCCGGTGCTGGAGATGGGCAGGAATTCGGTGATGCCCTCGATGATGCCGAGCACGATCGTCTGCCAGAGATCCGTCATGGAATGCCAGGCCTATGCGGGTGGGGAACGGAGGCGCATGGTACCGCGCCGGGGGACGCCAGACTGTGCAACAGTCCCCGTCACGCGGCAACGAGCCTTGGCTGGCCGATTGACGCTATGGAGTCCCGCTGCCTAGTATTGGGCACCGGATGGCAGGTGGCGCACCTTGCAAGGCTTGACCAGGCGCTCGAAGCTGCGTTTTGCGCTGATGACAGCCATGGCGCTGCTCGTCGCGCAGTTCGCTGCGCAGGCGCATACCTATTCCCACCTGCGCCCCGGATCCGGCCGTACCGAGCAGTCCGATTCGCGCGCCCGCCTGTGCTCCGAGTGCCTGTCGTTCGCACCGCTGCTGGCCACCGCCGGCAGCACCGGCCAGCTGCCCGTCGTGGCAGCGGCTGGCGTCGGCGACAGCATCGTTGCGGTCGTCGCATCGCTGGTCTCCCGCGCTCCGCTCCTCGCGTTTCGTTCGCGCGCCCCGCCCCAGAACCCCTGATCGCCGGTAGTCCGCGGTCCGGCCCCGTGCCGGCCGCGCAGCCCTGGGGTTCTATTGAGGGGACATTCCGATGTTTCGACTCGCCTCGTTTCCGTGGTCCACGGCGCTCTGCTGTGGTGCTCCGCTGCTGCTGTCCGCACCGTCATGGGCCGATGAGGCGCCCGGGTCCGCCCCAGCACCCGCATCCGCGCCGACAATCTCAACCCTGCAGGAAGTCACCGTCACCGCGGCGCGGCTGGACGCGCGGCGCGCGGGCATCCAGACCCAGACCGGTGCCTCGACCTACACGGTCGATGCGGCCGCGGTGGCCGCGACACCGGGCGGCGACAACACGCTGCTCAACCAGGTGGTGATGCAGGCGCCGGAGGTCGCACAGGACTCGTTCGGCCAGTTCCACGTGCGTGGCGAGCACAACGGACTGCAGTACCGGCTCAACGGCGTGATCCTGCCCGAAGGCATCAGCGTGTTCGGCCAGTCGCTGGACCCGCGGCTGATCTCCTCGATGAGCCTGATCACCGGCGCGCTGCCCGCCGAGTACGGGCTGCGTACCGCGGGCATCATCGACCTGACCACGAAGAGCGGCCTGCAGCAGCCCGGCGGCGCCGTCTCCATGTATGGCGGCAGCCACGGGACCGTGCAGCCGAGCTTCAACTACGGCGGCGGCTCGGGCGGCTTCAGCTATTTCGTGTCGGGGGATTTCCTGCGCAACGATCTCGGCATCGAGTCGCCCGACGGCAGTGTCGATTTGG
>CAWIQV010000045.1:0-9661 GCA_963838275.1 uncultured Gammaproteobacteria bacterium
GCAGCGAAAAATGTATTGCTGCCGTCGAGGTCTCCTGGATGCGCGCGCGCTGCGGATGTGCGCGCGCTGCGCGTTCGCAATCTAATCCAGGGGATTCATTTTTACAATATTTCAGTAAGATAGAAACTTAAGCTCAATTCAATACTGACGTCCCTGGTGACTCCACCCGGCCCAGCCACCGCTCCCCGGCGCGCGTATGGGCCACGGCGCGGCAGGCACGACCGGCACCCTCGACCGTCAGCTGCAGCGCCAGATCCGGCGGCGGCAGTGCCGCGCCCGCCTGTTCCGGCCACTCGATGAGCAGCAGGTGGCGATCGGCAAAATAATCGCGCAGCCCCAGCGCCTCGATATCCTGCGCGCCGCCGAGCCGGTAGCAATCGGCATGCACCGCAAGTCCCTGGGGCAGCGGATAGAGTTCGAGCAGCGCGTAGCTCGGGCTGCGCACCGGGTCCCGGACGCCCAGTGCGTGCAGCAGCGCCGCGACGAGCGTGGTCTTGCCGCTACCGAGCTCTCCGGACAGATAGGCCAGGCGCGGGCCCGGCGCATCCCAGGGACAGGCGCGGGCCAGCACCGAGCCTAATCGCAGGGTCGCGTCGGGAGCGGGAAGACTGCCACTGCCGGAATGCGGGGTCTGGCACCATGCGCAGCCGGGCCTAGCGATTGACCCAGCGCGTGAGCCCTTCGGCGACCTCGAGCGCGAGTACGCCGCGCGCACGGTCTCGCGCCAGCTCATCGCCGGCCAGGGCGTGCGCGAGCACCGCGGCGCGGGTAGCCCGCCACTCCGAACTGCACTGCGCGAGCACACCGGCGATCGCCCCGGTCAGCACGTCGCCCATCCCCGCGGCAGCCATCGCCGGATTGCCGCGCTCGCAGATCGCCGGCACATCGGTCCGATGCGCGATCAGCGTACCGGCACCCTTGAGCACGATCACCGACTCCGGGTGCCTGGCCTCGAGCGCGTGCAGCGCCGCGAGGCGGTCGGCCTGCACGGCCTGCGCTTCGGTCTCCAGCAGTCGCGCGGCTTCGCCGGGGTGGGGCGTCAGCACCGAGCGTGCCGGTGCGCTGCGGTCCATCGCTGCCAGCAGATTGAGGGCATCGGCATCGATCACGAGCGGCCGGCCACAGTCGAGCGCCCGTACGCACAGGGCGCGCGCCCATTCCGAGCGACCGAGCCCGGGTCCGACCGCGACGACATCCGCGGCGGCCAGCAATTCGCCCAGTCCCGCGGCATCCGCGATCCCGCGGACCATCAGTTCCGGCCGGCCGCTGACGACCGCGAGCAGGTTCTCGGGTGCGGTCGCCACGGTGACCAGCCCGGCACCCACCCGCAGGCAGGCTTCGCCGGCCAGGCGCACCGCGCCCGGCATCCCAGGCCCGCCGCCGATGATCAGCACCCGACCGAAATCCCCCTTGTTGGCCTCGCGGCGTCGCGGCGGCAGCGCCTGCGCGATATCCGCCTCGACGAGGCGTTCGAGCAATGGACGGAAGCGCGGCTCGTCGGGTGGCGAGACTTCCAGATCATCGAATACGAGGCGTCCGGCGAGCTCCGGCCCGGCGCCGAGGAACAGACCGGTCTTGAGCGCGATGAAGCTGATCGTGCAGTCCGCGCTGCACGGCCGCGCCCATCACCGCGCCGGTATCGGCGTCGAGCCCCGAGGGCACGTCGAGCGCGAGCACCGGCAGAGCCAGCGCATTGATCGCGTGGATCGCCTCGGCCAGCGCCGGCCGCACCGCGGCATGCAGTCCGGTGCCCAGCAGCGCATCGACGATCACTTCGGAGTGCGCGAGCCGGGACGCCTCGAACGGGCTCACGTGCCCGCCGCTGGCCCGGAATTCCTGCCACGCGCGGCGCGCGTCCCCGGTCAGGGACTCCGGCGGCACGGCTGCCAGCACGGTGACCGTGAGACCGGCCGCCTGCGCGAAGCGCGCCAGCACGTAGCCGTCCCCGCCATTGTTGCCCCCACCGGTCACGATCGTGACCCGCAGCGCCGTCGGCCAGCGGCTGCGCAGCGTGCGCAGCGCCGCCTCGGCCGCGCGCCGCATCAGCGTATAGCCCTCCGTTCCCCGGGCGATGTACCAGGAATCGAGCGCGCGCACCTGGGCCACCGAATAGAGCAGACTGGCAGCGGTCATCGGGCGATTATACTGGCCGCCACGCCGACCCCATGCCCGATCACCACTCTCCTGCAGCCGAACCGCCAGACGATGCGCCGCGCGCGCTGCGCGTCGCGATCGAGGCCGCGGCGCGCGAGCTCGGATTCGATGCGATCGGCGTCAGCGGCATCGAGCTGGAACCCGACGAACGACACCTCGAGGCCTGGCTCGAGCTCGGCCGGCACGGCGAGATGCATTACATGGCGCGCCACGGGCACAAGCGCAGCCGGCCCGCGCTGCTGCTGCCCGGTACCGTGCGCGTCATCGCCGCGCGCATGAACTACCTGGCCGCGGACGCGCTGCCGCCGGGACCGGTGCTCGCGGACCCGCAGGCCGCGCTACGTCTCGCGCTACGCGCTCGGCCGCGACTACCACAAGCGTGATGCGCCACGCGCTGCGTACGCTCGCGCGTGCGATCGCGCAGCTGGCCGGACCGCACGGCTATCGCGTGTTCGTCGACAGCGCCCCGGTGCTCGAGAAGGCGCTGGCACGCAATGCCGGCCTCGGCTGGATCGGCAAGCACACCAACCTGATCGCGCGCGACGCCGGCTCGTGGTTCTTCCTCGGCGAGATCTACACCGACCTGCCGCTCGCCACCGATGCCCCGGCCAGCGACGCATTGCGGCAGCTGCGCCGCCTGCCTGCCCGCCTGTCCGACCGGCGCGATCGTCGCGCCGTACCAGCTCGATGCGCGGCGCTGCATTTCCTACCTGACCATCGAACTCGCGGGCGCGATCCCGGAGCCGCTGCGCCCGGCGGTCGGCAATCGCATCTACGGCTGCGACGACTGCCAGCTCGTGTGCCCGTGGAACAAGTTTGCGCGCGCCGCGGCGCACCCGGACTTCCGCGTCCGGCACGGACTGGACGCGCCGCGCCTCACGACGCTGTTCGGCTGGAGCGCGGCGCAGTTCGCCGAGCGCATGCGCGGCTCGGCGATCCACCGCATCGGCCACGAGCGCTGGCTGCGCAACATCGCGGTGGCGCTCGGCAACGCTGCCACCTCGGGCGCGGTCTTGTCGGCGCTGCACGCGCGCACCGCCGACCCCTCACCGCTGGTGCGCGAGCACGTGCACTGGGCGCTGGCGCAGCATCGCGCCCGCGCCTGAGCCACCGGCCGTGACGCGGCAGACTCGAGGCGTTCAGCGCGCGCCGCGGCGCGCGCGCATGTTGTCGATCAGCCGCGCCCGCCCGAGCCGCGCCGCGGTCAGCACGATCAGCTCCTCGTCTCCGGCGCGCGGCCCCGCCAGGTCCGCGGCCGCGCGCACGCTGAAGTAGTCGACCCGCATTCCGGCGAGCTCGAGCGCCGCGCGGCCGTCGTGCTCGAGCAGCGCCAGATCGTCCTGCCCGGCATCGATCGCCTGCACCGCCGCGCGCAGTGCCTGGTGGATCGCAGGGGCGCGCGCGCGCTCCGCCTCGCTCAGGTAGCGATTGCGCGAGCTCAGTGCGAGCCCGTCCGCCGCGCGCACGGTCGGCGCCCGATGACCTCCAGCGGCAGCGCCAGGTCGAGCGCCATGCGGCGCACGATCATGAACTGCTGGAAATCCTTCTCGCCGAACACGGCGACTTCCGGTGCGACGATCCCGAACAGCCGCGCCACGACGGTCGCGACCCCGTCGAAGTGCCCCGGGCGGAACGCGCCGCAGAGGATCTCCGACAGGCCGCGCACGCTCACCAGCGTGGCCTGCGTGCCGCCATCGGGATAGATCTCCTCGACACCCGGCGCGAACAGCAGGTCACACCGGCCCTCGACCAGCAGCCGCGCGTCCTCGACCGGCGTGCGCGGGTAGCGCGCGAAGTCCTCGGCGGGACCGAACTGCAGCGGATTGACGAAGATGCTGGCGACGATGCGGTCGGCGCGGTAGCGGGCCGCAGCCAGCAGGCTCATGTGGCCGGCATGCAGATTGCCCATCGTCGGCACGAACCCGACGCGCAGGCCGGCTTCGTGCCAGGCACGCACGCGCGCGCGCACCGCGGCGATCGTGGTTACTGTCTCCATCTGCGTCCGGTTCAGAAGCTGTGTTCGGCGCCTGGATATTCGCCCGACTTGACCGCCCGGACATACCCGGCGACCGCATCCTGGTTGGTGCCGCCGCCGGCCATGAAGTTGCGCACGAAGCGCGGCTTGCGTCCCGCGGTGATGTCGAGGATGTCGTACAGCACCAGGATCTGCCCGTCGGTATCAGGCCCCGCACCGATGCCGATCACCGGCACCTGCACCGCCTGGGTGATGGTACGCCCGAGCTCCGACGGGATGCATTCGAGCAGCAGCAGGTCCGCGCCGGCGGCCTCGAGCGCGAGTGCGTCCTCGAGCATGCGCTGGGCCGCCGCGGCTTCGCGGCCCTGCACGCGGAAGCCGCCGGTCTTGTGCACCGACTGCGGCTTGAGCCCGAGGTGGGCACAGACCGCGATGTCGTGATGCGCCAGGAAGGACACGATCTCGGTCTGCCCCTGCCCGCTCTCGAGCTTGATCACGCTCGCGCCCCCCTCCTGCATCAGCCGCACCGCATTGACGAGGGCGCGCTCGCTCGACGGATAGCTCATGAACGGCAGGTCGGCCATCAGCAGGGGCCGATGCAGGCCGCGGGCGACCGCGGCACAGTGATAGACCATCTGGTCCATCGTGACCGGGACCGTGGTGTCATGACCCTGGATCACCATGCCGACGGAATCCCCGGCCAGCGCGATATCGACGTCGGCCTGATCGAGCAGCGCGGCGAAGCTTGCGTCGTAGGCCGTCAGGCAGGCGATCTTCTCGCCCTGCGCCTTCATGCGTGCGAGCGTCGAGAGGGTCACTGGCGCGCGTTCGGAATCGCGCTGCTGCAGGTGGGTATACATGGCGAGAGGATGAAGCAGGCGGGCGCGACACGCAACCGCGCCGGCTACAGCGCCGCGTGCCGCAGCGGGTTGTAGTACAGCCGGCCGCGGCGCATCCGCCGGATCGCGGCGAGCAGCTCCTCGAAATCGATGTCGCTGTGCAGCGGGTCGATCGCCGCGGCATTGACGATCAGCAGCGGTCCGGCTTCGTAGGCATGGAAGAAACGCGCATAGGCCTCGTTGAGCCGCTCGAGGTAGGTACGATCGATGAACTGCTCGTACTGGATGCCGCGGCGGCCGATACGGCCGAGCAGCACGTCGACCGGCGCCTGCAGGTAGACCACGAGATCGGGGACCGGAACGTCGAGTGCGAGGCTGCGGTGGACCTGCTCGTACAGCCGGTACTCCTCCTCATCGAGCGTGGTGCGCGCGAACAGCTGGTCCTTGTCGATCAGGTAGTCCGCGATCCGCAGCCGCGCGAACAGATCCTGCTGCTTGAGGGCCGCGAGCTGCTGTGCGCGCTGGAACAGGAAATGCAGCTGCGCCGGCAGCGCCCCGGCCCGCGGATTGCGGTAGAAGCGCTCGAGAAACGGGTTGTCCGCGGCCTGCTCGAGCACCAGCTCGGCGCCGAGTTTTTCCGCCAGTCGCGTGGCCAGCGTGGTCTTGCCGACGCCGATCGGGCCTTCCACGACGATGAAGCGTTGCGGCAGCTCCTCAGGCATCGCGTCCGCCCTGCGCGCCTTCCAGCTGCCACAGGCCGTCGCGCCCGAGGCGCGCCGCCAGGTCCACGATCCGGCCGGCCCCGGGTACGCTGAGCTCCGGGGCCAGCTCGGCGAGCGGCCAGAGGACGAAATTGCGCGCCAGCAGTCCGGGGTGCGGCAGCGTGAGGTCCGGCTCCCGCAGCTGCAGCTGCGAGAACAGCAGCAGGTCGAGATCGATGCGCCGTGGCGCCCAGCGTACGCGCCCGGACGCACGGCCGAGGCGGATCTCGAGCGCGCGCAGCGCGTCGAAGAACGGATGCACCTCCAGCTGCGTCAGCAGCCCGGCCGCCGCGTTCACGTAGTCGGGCTGCGCGAGCTCACCGAGCGGTCGCGAGCCGTACAGCGAGGAGCTGCGGTACAGGCGCGTCTCGGGCAGCTCGGACAGTGCCGCCAGCGCGTGCCGGACCTGCAAGGCAGGATCGTCCAGATTGCTGCCGAGGCCGACGTAGGCCGGAAGCCAGGGCATTCACGCGCTACCGCGAAAGCGCCGGCGACGACGGCGGGTGCGGCGCCGCGGTGCACCGTCAGCCTCGCTACCGCCATCCGTGGAACCATCGGCCGCATCGCCGTCGCCACCCGCCGTGGACGTGGCTGGCATCGGGCGGCTACGTGGAAGCCGGTCGAGCATCGCCTCGCGCTCCTCGGGGCGCATGTCCTGTAGTTGCGTCCACCAGGCGGCAATCTCCCGTGGCGCGAGTCCGAGCTCGGCGCGCAGCAGCAGCAGATCGAACCCGGAGCGGAAGCGGGGCTGTTCGAGCAGGCGCAGCGCCCGCTTGCCGCGCGGCTGCTCCAGTCGCGGCTGCAGCGCGTACATCTCGCGCACGCCGAGCGCGACCCGGCGCGGAATGGTCACGCGTGCGGAGGCGTCGCGCAGCGCGTGATCGCAGGCGTCGACAATCGCGCCGACCTCGTGCCAGCGGTGCGGCGGCAGCGACTCGATCGCGCGCGCGATCGGTCCGTACAGCAGCAGTGCAAACAGGAACGTGGGGGTGACCGGCTTGTCCGCGGCGACGCGCGCGTCGGTATTGCGCAGGCCCTGCACGAGCAGCTGCTCGACCAGCCCGCCGGCATGCGCCGCGAGGTACTGCTCGATCTCCGGAAACAGCACGCCGAGCAGCGCCCGGCGGCGCAGCACCGCGAGGCTCCGCTCCCCATGTCCGGTCAGGAACAGCTTGAGCGTCTCGTCGAACAGGCGGGCGGCGGGCACCTGCTGCAGCAGCGTGCGCAGCCGTTCGATCGGCGCGGCGCTCGCCGCCTCGATCGTGAATCCGAGCTTCGCCTCGAAGCGAGCGGCACGCAGCATGCGGACCGGATCCTCGCGGTAGCGGGTCTCGGGATCCCCGATCAGCCGCAGCTGGCGCGCGGCGATGTCCTGCGCGCCGCCGACATAGTCCCAGAGCGAGAAATCCGCGATGTTGTAGTACAGCGCGTTGGCCGTGAAATCCCGCCGCCACACGTCTTCGTCGATGCTGCCGTAGACGTTGTCGCGCAGCACGCGGCCGTGCGCGTCGAGTACCCGATCGTGCCGGGCACCGTCCGCCGGTTCGGCTTCCGCCGGCTCGGCCTCTGCCGGCTCGGCCTCCGCCGGCGTCTCGATGCCCGGGGCGCTCTCGTCATCGAGGTCCGGGACCTCCAGCTCCTCGGCATCGAGCTCGGCGACCGGCTCCTCGGACGGTGACGGTGCGCTGGCGGCGCGGAAGGTCGCGACTTCGATCACTTCCCGTCCGAATACCACGTGCGCGAGGCGGAAACGCCGCCCGACCAGCCGGCAGTTGCGAAACAGCCGGCGCACTTCCTCCGGCAACGCGTCGGTCGCGACGTCATAGTCCTTCGGGTGGCGTCCGATCATGACGTCGCGCACGCAGCCACCGACCAGGAATGCCTGGAATCCGGCTTCCTTGAGTCGATACAGCACGCGCAGTGCGTTCGGAGAGATGTTCTGAGCGGGAGACGGCATGGTCGGCACGCGGGATGATGCGCGGCGCGGCTCCAGGCCCTGTAACCGGGGGGAGTTCGTTCAAATCCTGATCCAGCTTGAGCTATCGGAAGGGGCGCCTATAATACCGCGCCTTTCACAGCCTCCCTCTGTTACCGCTCCCTTCGTCTAGAGGCCTAGGACACGGCCCTCTCAAGGCTGTAACACGGGTTCGAATCCCGTAGGGAGCGCCACTAAATCAACGACTTGGCGACGAATGGATTGATCAGAGGGACATCGAAGTCCCTGAAATCGGCAACGTTGCGGGTAACGACCGTGAAGCCCTTGACGAGCGCCGTTGCCGCAATCAGTGCGTCTTCGAGATGATGATCCGCTCTGCCATGCATGAGCCTTGCCCAGCGCCGAAACACCCCGGCATCGGCAGGAAGGATGCTGAAGCTCACGGCCAGGCTGTTCAGCCATTGCTCGATCTCGGCCGCCTTGACGGCATCCGACCCCCGCGTGAGTTCGACTCGCGCCTGAATCTCCCCGACCGTGACCGCGCTGAGGTACAGCAGGTCCTCCGGAGTCTTTTCGATCCATGCGACCACGCCTTGATGAGGCTTCAGTTTGCGTAGTTCGGAAACCACGTTGGTATCGAGCAGATACACCAGCCGGCCTCAGGATTTCGGGATACGCCGCCGCAAACCGCCGCGCCTCGCGACAGGCAAGTCACCTCTGGCCTCGGGGGCGAGCAGCAGCGCCTTGAGTCCGGGACGTGCCCGCTCACGCAAACTGATCCATTGCTGAATCGGCACCAGCACCGCGGCATCCACTCCGCGCAACGTCACCACCTGCGGTCCTTCGGTCAGACTCGCCTTCAGGAATTCGCTGAAACGGGCTTTGGCATCCTGAACCGGCCAGCTCTTCACGTCGCACCCCAGATATAACTAGTCATAAGCCTGGTCATTTCCGGCACACGCGTCAATGCCTCGACGATGTGCGGCCGCGCCGCACCCTGGATACGACCGGCCGGAATACCCAGCCGCTCACATCTTCATCGAGGGCGGAGGTACCGTTGGTGGTGGCGGCGGGGCGGGTGCCGAAGGCGGCGTGGGTGGCGCGGGGGTCGTGGGCGTAACGGCCGGAACCTCCGGGGGGGCAGGCGCCGCGACCTGTGTCGGTGTGGGGGCCGGCACCTCGAGCGGCGCGGCGGCCGGGGCCTTGGGCTGCTCCGGGCTCTGGGACGGCTTCGCCGGGCCCTGCGCGCTGTCGTTGGTCTGCGCCAGGTCGGCCTGGCGCTGTCGGTATTTCTCCGCCAGCTGCGGCGACAGGAACGCCGAGTGTTCCGGACCCTTCTGGGCGAACTTGGACTGATCGATCCCGGGCTCGGGTGCCGCGGGCTTGGACTGATCGGCGCCGTTGGACTGTGGCCCGGCGAATTTCGACTTGTCGATTCCGACCCCGTCACCCTGTGATCCGGCGGATTTCAGCTTTTCCGCGTCGGATGCAGGCTGTTCCGATTCCTTCAACTTCTCCTTCTCCGGGATCTTCTCCGTTGGGGATGCACTCCCAGCGTCCTTGTTCCCTGCGGCGTCCTTGTTCCCTCCGAGCAGCTCGCCAGCCTTTGCCTTGAGCTCCTCGGCCTGCCCCTGCATCAGGATCATCTGGCCCTTGACCAGCTCGACGCCGCCTGCCTTGCCCCACTCATAGCCTTTCTCGGCGAAGTCCCTGGCCGCCTTCCCGGCTTCGGGGTTTGTGGCCGCGCCCACTCCCTGCTCGATGCCAAACAGGACAGCCTGCTTTGCTCCCTCCTTGACGGCCGGCGCTACCATCGACTTCAGGTATTCCTGCGTCGCCTCCACACCCTGCTTGGCGGCGTCGGCGGCCTTTGCGGCCAGCTCCTGTCCCTGCTGGGCCGCGGAGGCCAGGCCCTGCTGCAGCTCTGTCTTGGCGTTCTTGATGAATTCGGCGGACTCTCGCACCTCGCGATCGAACGTGCCTTTCGCTTCGAGCG
>CAWIQV010000046.1:0-51354 GCA_963838275.1 uncultured Gammaproteobacteria bacterium
TCACCCATTGTCTGTGATTGTTATTGATGACATCACCAGTGCTTGCCACATCCACACCGCCAACCCGGAGCTCACACACCCCGTCCAGTCGGCATCACCATGCTCACCGCTGGCCTTCACCCACCATACCCAGGCCTCACTCACTCACTCAACCTCCTCGCCGCCGCCACACCGCCGTGAGGAAGGGACCGCCGTCCGATCTCCACCACCCCACAAGCCCCTTCAACCCGTCCGACGACATCGCCGTGCGCACGACGACGACGAGATCACACACCACCACACAGCCACACCGCCGTCGACGCCGCTCACCACCCACCACCGGCGGCGGAGCCTCGGCCACAGAGCCGGCCACACCCTCACCCTCCGGCGGCGACGACGCGCTGCAACTCCAGCTCCACGGACATCGTCGTCACTCACCGAGCCCCGCCTCGACGGCCACAAGCTCAAGGCGGTGATCCCGGCGGCTCCTCGACGCCGGTGGTGCCCGGGGAGATCATGCTGAGCACAGCATGGATTACGACTCGGTAAGGCGGTCGGTTCCGGCATCGGCTCGGCGGCGGTGATCGTGATGGACGAGACCACCTGCATGGTGCGCGTGCTCGAGCGGCTGTCGCGCTTCTACATGGCCGAGTCCTGCGGCCAGTGCACGCCCTGCCGGGAGGGCACCGGCTGGCTGAACCGCATGCTCAGGCGCATCCTCGCGGGCGCAGGGCGCGGCGCGAGGACCTCGGGCTGCTGCTCGACGTGGCCAACCGCATCGAGGGCCATACGATCTGCGGCCTCGGGGATGCCGCGGCGTGGCCGGTGCAGAGCTTCCTGAAGCACTTCCGGCACGAGTTCGAGTACATGGTCGACCATGGCGGACGCAGCATCGTGGACGGCCGAGAGCGTCGCGGCATGAGCGAGGAACTGGTCAACATCGAGGTCAATGGCGTGGCCGTGAAGGCGCGCAAGGGTGAGGTCATCATCCGTGCGACGGACCGCGAGGGCATCTACATCCCGCGCTTCTGCTACCACGAGAAGCTCCCCATCGCCGCCAACTGCCGCATGTGCCTGGTCGAGGTCGAGAAGGCGCCCAAGCCGCTGCCGGCATGCGCGACGCCCGTGACCGAGGGCATGAAGGTATTCACGCACTCGGCCCGGGCGATCGGCGCGCAGCGCGCGACCATGGAGTTCCTGCTGATCAACCATCCGCTCGACTGCCCGATCTGCGACCAGGGCGGAGAGTGCGAGCTGCAGGATCTGGCGCTCGGATTCGGGCGCGACATCTCGCGCTTCGTCGAACGCAAGCGCGTCGTCAAGGACAAGAACCTGGGGCCGCTGGTCTCGACCGACATGACCCGCTGCATCCACTGCACGCGCTGCGTGCGCTTCGGGCTCAGGACATCGCCGGCATCCAGGAGATGGGCGCCACCGGACGCGGCGAGCACATGGAGATCGGCACCTTCATCGAGCACAGCGTCGATCACGAGCTGTCGGGCAACATCATCGACCTGTGTCCGGTCGGCGCGCTCAACAGCAAGCCGTTCCGGTTCCGCGGCCGCGGCTGGGAGATGACGCAGCACGCGCTCATCTCGCCGCACGACGGCGTCGGCTCGCACCTCTATGGCCACGTGCTGCGCGGCCGGCTGATGCGCGTGGTGCCGCGCGAGTGCGAGTCGATCAACGAGACCTGGATTGCGGACCGCGACCGCTTCAGCTACGAGGGCGTCTACGCCGAGGACCGCCTGCAGGCGCCGCAGCTGCGGCAGCCGGACGGCAGCTGGCGCGAGGTGGAGTGGGACGTCGCACTCGAAGCCGCTGCCAAGCTGCTGCGCGCAGCGGCCGACGGCGATGCCGGCCTGGGTCTGCTGGCGCATCCATCCAGCACGCTCGAGGAGCTGTACCTGCTGGCGCAGCTGGCGCAGGGCCTCGGCACTGCCAATATCGACTGCCGGCTGCGACAGGGCGACTTTCGCGACCAGTCCGCGGACCACGCGCCTCCCGGGCTCGGACTGCCGATCGCGGAGGTCGATGCACTCGATGCGCTGCTGCTGGTCGGCGTGAACCTGCGTCACGAGCTGCCGATACTCGCGCACCGGGTGCGCAAGGCGGCGCTGCGCGGCGCGCGCGTCCATGCGATCAATCCGGCGCGCTTCGAATGGCTGTTCCCGGTGGGCGAGTACCTGGTCGCGGCGCCCGCCGCCGCGGTACGCGAGCTCGGCGCCGTGCTGCTGGCCGCGCTCGGCGATGCCGCTGCGCCCGCGGCGCTCGCGCCCCTGCTGCGGGGTGCGGTGGTCACTGGCCGGCACCAGGCGATCGCGGATGCGCTGCGCACCGGCGCGCGACGCGCGATCTGGATCGGCGCGCTGGGGCTGCGCAGCGGCCAGGGCGCGCAGCTGCGTGCGCTCGCGCGTGCACTCGCCGCGGTCACGGGCGCGGTGGCTGGCGAGCTCGCCGAGGGTGGCAACGCCGCGGGCGCCTATCTCGCCGGCGCGCTGCCCCACCGGGCGCCCGGCGGTGTGGCGCGCGCGGCAGCCGGGCTGCACGCGCGCGCGATGCTCGAGCGACCGCTCGGCGCCTATCTGTTGCTGCACTGCGAGCCCTGGGCGGACATGGCGCTGGCCGGCGTGCCGGCGGCGCTGACGCGCTCCGCCGGCGTGGTCGCGATCACGCCGTACGCGCCGGCGGCGATGAAGCAGTGCGCCCAGGTGCTGCTGCCCGCCGGTACGTTCGCGGAGAGTTCCGGCACGTATGTGAATCTCGAGGGGCGCTGGCAAAGCCAGGCCGGAGCCGCGCGGCCGGTCGGGGCGGCGCGCCCGGCCTGGAAGATCCTGCGCGTGCTCGGCAACCTGCTCGCGCTCTCCGGGTTCGACTACCAGTCCTCCGAACAGGTCCGCGACGAACTGCGGACGCGGGTCGCGGCGGCGCCGGCACCGGCACCGGTACCGGCGGAGGAGGTCGCCCCGCTCGCCGCCGGTTCGGCCGCCGACGCGGTGGCGGACGTGCCGATGTACCAGATCGACCCGGTGCTGCGCCGCGCTGGCGCGCTGCTGCGCACGCGCGATGGCCGCGAACCGCTGGCCCTGTATGGCGGGGATGCCGCATGAACACGCTCGGTTCCCTGTGGGCGGGCTTGCCTGGCTACGCGCAGTCGACCGCCGTCACGGTGCTGCTGATGATCGTGCTCATCCTGTCCGTGGCCTACCTGACGCTCTGGGAGCGCAAGCTGATCGGCTGGATCCAGCTGCGCATCGGACCGAACCGGGTGAAGCTGTTTGGCCTCGCGGCCGGGTTTGGCCAGCCGATCGCCGACGTCGTGAAGCTCCTGATCAAGGAAGCGATCATGCCGGCCCGCGCCAGCCGGCTGCTGTTCTCCGTGGCCCCGGTGATCGCACTGACCACCGCGCTCGCGGCCTGGGCCGTGGTGCCGATCGCGCCGCACTACGCGATCGCGAACGTCGATGCCGGACTGCTGTATGTGCTGTCGCTGAGTTCGGTCGGGGTCTACGGAATCATCCTGGCCGGCTGGGCCTCCAATTCCCGGTACGCGTTCCTCGGCGCGATGCGCGCCACCGCGCAGATGGTGGCCTACGAGATCGCGATGGGCTTCGCGCTCGTGGGCGTGCTGATGGCGGCGGGCAGCCTGAACCTCGGCACGATCGTCGAACGCCAGCACGGCGGGGCCTTGAGCTGGTACTGGTCCTGGCTGTTTCCGCTGCTGATGGTGTATTTCATCTCCGGCATCGCCGAGACCAACCGCGCGCCGTTCGACGTGGCGGAGGGGGAGTCCGAGATCGTCGCGGGATTCCACGTCGAGTACTCCGGAATCGCGTACGGCGTGTTCATGCTGGCCGAATACGCCAACATGATCCTGATCTCGGCGCTGACGGCGCTGTTCTTCTTCGGCGGCTGGCTGAGTCCGGTCGACGGCTACGCCTGGCTCGGCGGGAACAGCCTGGCTCGGACAGCCCGGCACGCACTGGCTGGTGCTCAAGGTCTTCGTCGGGCTGTGCTTCATGATGTGGTTCCGCGCGACCTTCCCGCGCTACCGCTACGACCAGATCATGCGGCTCGGCTGGAAGGTACTGATCCCGGTCACCATCGTCTGGATCGCCGTCGAGATCGCGCTGGCCGCCTGCCACGTCGGACCGTGGCGCGCCTGAGGGAACACGCATGGCCACCGTCAATCCGTTCAAGACGCTGCTGCTCACCGAACTGCTGCAGGGCATGGGCGTCACCGCGCGCTCGCTGTTCCGGCGCAAGATCACGGTGCAGTACCCTGAGGAGAAGACGCCGCAGTCGGTGCGCTTCCGCGGCCTGCACGCGCTGCGACGCTACCCGAACGGCGAGGAGCGCTGCATCGCCTGCAAGCTGTGCGAGGCGGTCTGTCCGGCGCTCGCGATCACGATCGATTCGGACGTCGCTGCCGACGGTACGCGACGCACCACGCGCTACGACATCGACCTGTTCAAGTGCATCTACTGCGGCTTCTGCGAGGAAGCGTGCCCGGTGGATGCGATCGTCGAGACGCGCATCCACGAGTACCACATGGAGCATCGCGGCGAGAACATCATGAGCAAGGACAAGCTGCTCGCGGTGGGCGAGCGCTACGAGAGCATGATCAGCGCCGACAAGGCGGCCGATGCGCGCTACCGCTGAGGCGGCGCACGCCATCGCGGACGAGCACAGGGGAGAGGGGTCTAGCTGATGCCGCTGGTGCTGTTCTACGTCTTCGCGACCATCCTGGTGGCCGCCGCGCTCGGCGTGATCGGCTCGCGCAACCCGGTGTACTCGGCGCTGTGCCTGGTGGTGTGCTTCTTCTGCAGCTCGGTGCTGTGGCTGCTGGTCGAGGCCGAGTTCCTGGCGATCGTGCTGGCCCTGGTCTACGTCGGCGCCGTCATGGTGCTGTTCATGTTCATCGTCATGATGCTCGACATCGACCTCGAGGAGCTGCGCCGCGGCTTCACTCGCTTCGCCTGGCTCGGCTGGGCTACGGCGGGGGCGGTCGTCATCGAGGTCGCGGGCGTGATCCTGGGCCACCGCCTGGGGCTGGACGCGACGCGTGGCATGGCGCCGCTCCCGGCCGGCTACAGCAATACCAGCGAGCTGGGAGCCCTGCTCTACAGCCGCTACAACTACGCCTTCGAGATCGCCGGCATGCTGCTGCTGGTGGCGATCGTGGCGGCGATAGCGCTGACGCTGCGGCACCGGCCCGGACTCAAGCGCCAGGACATCGGGGCCCAGGTCGGGGTGCGCGCCGGCGATCGGGTGCGCATCGTGAAGATGGATTCGGAGCCGCCGCGATGATCACGCTGGCGCACATGCTGACGCTGTCGGTCCTGCTGTTCGCGATCTCCGTCGCCGGCATCTTCCTGAACCGCAAGAACGTGCTGCTCATGCTGCTGTGCATAGAGCTGCTGCTGCTGTCGGCCAACTTCAATTTCGTCGCCTTCTCGCGTTACCTCGGCCAGCTGGACGGACAGATCTTCGTGTTCTTCGTGCTGACCGTCGCGGCCGCGGAATCGGCCATCGGGCTGGCGATCATGGTGGTGGTGTTCCGCGAGCGGCGCAGCATCAATGTCGAGCAACTCGAGCAGCTGAAGGGCTGAATGAACCCGAACCTCCTGCTGGCCATCCCCTTGGTCCGCTCATCGCCGCGCTGCTGGCCGGACTGGCGGGGCAATGCGATCGGCCGCGCCGGTGCGGCCGCCGTCACGATCGCGCGGCGTCGCACTCTCGTGCCTGCTGTCCGGACTGGTGCTGTGGAGCGTGGCGGTCGGGCACGCGCCGGCCTACGATGCCAGCGTCTACACCTGGCTGGTCAGCGACGGGCTCAGGCTGCAGATCGGTTTCCTGATCGATCCGCTCAGCGCGCTGATGATGTTCGTGGTCACCTTCGTGTCGCTGTGCGTGCACGTCTACACGGTCGGCTACATGCACGATGATCCCGGCTACCAGCGCTTCTTCAGCTACATCTCGCTGTTCACCTTCGCGATGCTGATGCTGGTGATGGCCAACAACTTCGTGCAGCTGTTCTTCGGCTGGGAGGGCGTGGGCGTGGTGTCCTACCTGCTGATCGGGTTCTGGTATACCCGGCCGAGCGCGATCTTCGCCAACCTGAAGGCCTTCCTGGTCAATCGCGTCGGCGATCTCGGCTTCGTGCTCGGCATCGCCGGTGTGCTGTATTTCACCGGCTCGCTCGACTACCGCGACGGTGTTCGCGGCCGCCCCGCAGCTGGCGCGGCAAGACGCTCGAGCTGGTGCTCCGGGCATGCCGTGGTCGGCCGATGACCGCTGGTGTGCATCTGCCTGTTCATCGGCGCCATGGCGAAGTCGGCGCAGGTCCCGCTGCACGTGTGGCTGCCGGATTCCATGGAGGGCCCGACGCCGATCTCGGCGCTGATCCATGCGGCGACGATGGTCACGGCGGGCATCTTCATGGTCGTCGCGCATGTCGCCGCTGTTCGAGCTGTCCGACACCGGCGCTGTCCTTCGTGCTGGTGATCGGAGCGACGACGGCGCTGTTCATGGGCTTCCTCGGCGTCGTCAACAACGACATCAAGCGCGTGATCGCCTATTCGACGCTGTCGCAGCTCGGGTACATGACCGTGGCGCTCGGCGTCTCGGCCTACAGCGTCGCGATGTTCCACCTGATGACCCACGCGTTCTTCAAGGCGCTGCTGTTCCTGGCCGCCGGGGCGGTGATCATCGCGATGCATCACGAGCAGGACATGCGCAAGATGGGCGGCCTGCGCCAGCGCATGCCGGTGACCTACTGGACCGCCATGGTCGGCGCGCTGGCGCTGATCGGCACGCCGTTCTTTTCCGGGTTCTATTCGAAGGATGCGCTGATCGAGGCGGTGCACGGCTCGCATCGCTGGGCTCCGGCTACGCCTATGTCTGCGTGCTGCTCGGTGTGTTCGTGACCGCGCTGTACACCTTCCGGATGATCTTCCTGACCTTTCATGGCGAGGAGCGGCTCGACCACCACGCGCAGGAGCATTTCCACGACGTCGGCTGGGACATGAAGGGGCCGCTGGTCGCGCTGGCGATCCCCTCGCTGCTGGTCGGCTACTTGACGATCGAACCGGTGCTGTTCGGTGGCTACTTCGGCAGTGCGATCCAGGTGCTGCCGGCGCGCACGACGTGGTCGGCCGAACTCGGCCGCGAGTGGCACGGCGCGTTGCGCTTCGCGCTGCGCGGACTCGCGCCGGTCCCGGCCTGGCTCGCCGCGCTCGGAGTGTTCACGGCCTGGCTGTTCGTGCTACGCGCGCCGGAGCGCGGTGACGCGCTGCGCGAGCGCCTGAGTGGACTGAACCGCGTGCTGGTGAACAAGTACTACTTCGACTGGTTCAACGAGCAACGTGATCGTGCCGACGGTCCGCGGCGTCGGCAGCGTGCTGTGGCAGGCCGGCGACCGGCGATCATCGACGGTGCCATGGTCAACGGCTCGGCGGCGACGATCGGCTGGCTTGCCAGGCGCATGCGGCTGCTGCAGAACGGACTGCTGTATTCCTATGCGTTCTGGATGATCATCGGACTGGCCGTCCTGCTGGGCTGGCTCCTGGTCCGGGTCTGAAGGCCGGAGCCGAAGCATGCCGCCAACCGGCATTGCTCTCGGCCCTGATCTGGCTGCCCGTCGCGGGCGGAGTGCTCACGCTGCTGGTCGGCGATGCCAGCGTGCGCGCGGCGCGCTGGGTCGCGCTGCTGACCGCGCTGGCCGACGCTGGCGGCCTGCGTGCCGCTGTACCTGGGCTTCGGCCATCGAGCGCCGCCTTCCAGTTCGTCGAGCGGCATGCCGTGGATCCCGGCGCTGCATGCGCAGTACTACCTCGGCGTCGACGGCATCTCGCTGCCGCTGATCCTGCTGACGGCATTCATGACCGTGCCGGTGATCATCGCCGGGTGGACGGTGGTCGAGAAGCGCCCGGCGCAGTACTTCGCCGCCTTCCTGATCATGGAAGGGCTGATGATCGGCGTGTTCGCGGCACTGGATGCGCTGCTGTTCTACTTCTTCTGGGAAGCGATGCTGATCCCGATGTTCCTGATCATCGGGGTCTGGGGCGGGCCGCGACGGGTTTATGCGACGCTGAAGTTCTTCCTGTACACGTTCCTCGGTTCGGTATTCCTGCTGGTGGCGCTGATCTACCTGTACCTGAAGGCGGGCAGCTACGGCATCGAGACCCTGCAGCACCTGCCGCTGACGCTGGTCGAGCAGCGCTGGATCTTCTTCGCCTTCCTGGCTGCGTTCGCGGTCAAGGTGCCGATGTGGCCGGTGCACACCTGGCTGCCGGACGCGCACGTCGAGGCGCCGACCGGCGGATCGGTGATACTGGCCGCCGATGATGCTGAAGATGGGCGGCTACGGCCTGCTGCGCTTCAGCCTGCCGATCGCCCCGGACGCCTGCCGCGAGCTCGACTGGCTGGTGGTCGCTCTGTCGCTGATCGCGATCGTCTATGTCGCGCTCGTCGCCCTGGCGCAGCAGGACATGAAGAAACTGATCGCCTACTCCTCGATCGCGCACATGGGCTTCGTGACCCTGGGCGGCTTCCTGGTGTTCTTCATCATGGCCGCGACCGGCAGCACGCGCGGTGCGGTCAACGGCCTGGACGGGGCGATGGTGCAGATGCTCTCGCATGGGTTGATTTCCGGCGCCCTGTTCCTGTGCATCGGCGTGCTGTATGACCGGCTGCATACCCGCGAGATCGCCGCCTACGGCGGCGTGATCAACGTGATGCCGAAGTTCGGCGCATTCATGGTGCTGTTCGCGCTCGCGAACGCCGGACTGCCCGGCACCTCCGGTTTCGTTGGCGAATTCCTGGTGATCCTCGCGAGCTTCAAGGCGAGCTTCTGGTTCGCACTGCTCGCCGGCACGATCATGGTGCTCGGAGCTGCCTACAACCTGTGGTTGGTCAAGCGGGTGATCTTCGGCCAGGTCGCGAACGACAAGGTGGCTGCGATGCCGGACCTGAACGCGCGCGAGTTCCTGTGCCTCGGCGTGCTGGCGGTATCGGTGCTGCTGCTCGGCGTGTTCCCGGCCCGGATGCTCGGGATCATGGAGGCGTCCATGCAACACCTGGTGCAGCAGCTCGTGACGAGCAAACTTCCGGTGGGCTGAGGGTGACACCGTGATGAGCCTGCATTCCTTCGCCCCGGCGCTGCCGGAGATCACGCTGGCCGCGGCGGCCTGCCTGATCCTGCTGCTCGACGTCTACGGTGCCCATCGCCAGCGCGGGCTCACCGCGACGCTGACCATGCTCGCACTCGTGGCCGGCGTGCTGGTGACCAACCAGTATGCGATGGTCGCGCAGCGCACCATCCTGTTCGACGGGCTGTACGTGGCCGACCGGCTCGCTGCGTTCCTGAAGCTGGCCGGATTCATCGCGATGGGCACCGCGATGTTCTATTCCCAGGAATACCTCGAACAGCGGGGTATGCGCGGCGGGGAATACTACGTGCTGTGCCTGACGGCGCTGCTCGGGATCTTCGTGCTGATCTCGGCCAACAGCCTGCTCACCGTGTACCTCGGCGTGGAACTGCTGTCCCTGTCGCTGTACGCGCTGGTCGCCTTCGACCGCGATTCCGGCCTCGCCGCCGAGGCTGCGATCAAGTTCTTCGTGCTCGGCGCGATCGCCTCCGGAATACTGCTGTACGGCATGTCGATGCTGTACGGTCTCACCGGCACGCTGGACCTGGACCGGCTCGGCACGGTGATCGGACATACCGACAGCTTCGGCCTCGTGATCGGCGCGACGTTCGTGGTGGCGGCGATCGCATTCAAGTTCGGTGCCGTGCCGTTCGCGATGTGGGTGCCCGACGTCTACGACGGCGCTCCGACCAGCGTGACGCTGTATATCGCGACGGTGTCGAACCTCGCCTCGTTCGCGCTGATCCTGCGGCTGCTGGCCCACGGGCTGGCCGGCATGCCGGCGATCTGGACGACGATGCTCGATGCGTTGGCCGCCGCCTCGCTGCTGCTCGGCAACCTGGTCGCGATCGCGCAGACCAGCATCAAGCGGATGCTGGCGTACTCGGCCATCGCGAACGCCGGGTTCGTGTTGCTCGGCTTCGCGACCGGGCAGGTGGCCGGTTACCAGGCGGCACTCAACTTCACGGTCGCGTACGTGCTCACGACCCTGGCCGTCTTCGGCGTGATCCTGATCATGAGCCGCGCCGGAGACGAGAGCGACCAGCTCGCCGACTTCAAGGGCCTCGCCAGCCGCGATCCGCTGCTGGCGGGCATCATGCTGGTGCTGATGTTCTCGACCGCAGGCGTGCCACCGTTCATCGGCTTCTGGGCGAAGCTCTGGATCATCCAGGCGCTGCTGCACGCCGGCATGACCTGGCTGGCCGTGTTCGCGATGGTGGTTTCGGTCATCGGGGCGTTCTATTACCTGCGCGTCGTGTGGTACATGTATTTCGAGCCCGCCGGCGATCGCCCCGCGACCCCGCAACGCGCCACGTTTCGGTTCATCCTCGCGATCAACGCGGCCGGCGTGGTACTGCTCGGCCTGCTGCCCAATGCGCTGTTCGAGCTCTGCGGGCGCTTGCTGCCGTAACGACGCCGGCATACCGGCGGCACCGCCGGCAAGCTCTTATGGACACGGGGCGCTACTGGTGTAGAATGACGCCCCTTCCTGGTGCGGGGTGGAGCAGTCTGGCAGCTCGTCGGGCTCATAACCCGAAGGTCGTAGGTTCAAATCCTACCCCCGCTACCACTTTAAAACGGTCCCCGCTGGGGCCGTTTTGCTATCCGTACCCAACTCCTCAGATCAGTTGATCACACTCAGCCCGAGCGCACGAGCGGATCGCGCCATCTTGTCGTCGAAGGTCAACAGTTGGGATTCGCAGCGCTGGGCTATCGCGATGTTGATCGCATCGGGAGCTCGTAGTCGGAGCTGGAGCCTGCGCACGTGGCTGATCGCGACTCCGACATCCCCGGTCGTGAGGCTCTCGCGCTTTGCGGCGATCGCGGTCCAAGCATCGAGAGCGGCGAATGCGGCGGTAGCTCCGGATTCATCGATCTCGCCGAGCCGCGCACGGCGCGCCACGCCCGACGAAAATTCGGCGACTGCAAAATCGCTGATCACGAGGGTGTTGCCTCGCAGTAGCTCCTGCGCCCGCTGCGTCTTCGACTCCTCGATGAAAAGCGGGAGCAGGGCGCTCGCGTCCAGGTACAGGTTCAATGTGCGTCCTCGTCTCGCAGGTCGGACAGAAGCTTGCCGGCCTCGTCTGTCGGCTGCGCTTTCGGCCGCAGGCGATTTGCCGTGAGCCACTGAAGCGCTGCATCGGACACGGGACCCACCGGCACGGGCACGGGCTTGAACTCGACCACGGGTTTGCCGTGGCGCGTGATGAGGACCCCTTCGCCGTTGAGGGCTCGATCGATCAGTTCCGACAGGTTGTTCTTGGCTTCCGCGACGCTGTAGGTTGGCATTGAAAGAATATAGCCATACGATGGCTATAATTCAACGGGCGACGCAATCGGATCGGGAGCCGCCCACCAGGAGGAACGGGAATTTTTTCCTTGCACGGGCGTCTCCGCGGCGTGTGCACCAATATTATGTTGATTGCCTGGCATTGAATCAGGCCCCCGCTACCAACCGAACCTGGCTCGCCTGGACTGACTTAGGCGCCGCGCTTTGCGGCCGACTCTGCGTCCAGGCGGCGGAACTCCTCGACGTCAGCATCAGTCACCGGCCGACCCATCAGCGCCGCGTAGAAGGCAGCCAGGCCCTCCGGCGTGAATGCCTCGCGCCCGGAGATCATGACGCGCCTGACTCGATTGTCCGGCTGGACCGTTTCCGGCTGGGCCGGTGCCTCGGGATCATTGACGTTCTTCATTGTGATTACCTTTAGCTGTTCGGCAGAATGCCGGGCCGCAATTGCAAAATCGCCCGACGCCAGTCTACCAGGGCTAGTTTGAAGGCGTGACGCGGAGAGCATGGAGCTTTGGAGATGGCGCATTGGGTCGGGTGCAACATGACACCGATTGGGAAGTGGCTGCTGATGCTGGCCCCTGGTGCGCTAGCCGGTTCGGCGTTCGCTCAATCTAGCGATATCTACGCCATCGATTTCAACAACTACACATATCCGTGGTCGGGTAAGGTTGGCGCCCTAGAAAGCGACCAGTACAGCTGGCACTGGGTGTCAGACGTGCCGAGCGAGGTTCTTGCATTAAAGAGCGGTAGCCATGCCTTTGAGGCCGGCGGTTACCCCGATGGATATCTCAAACTGATATCGGTGACCTACGGAGATCTTACCGGTGGCGGCACGGCCGACGCGGCGGTTGATCTACATCGTCAGTCCGGTGGTACCTTAGGATGGGATTGCCTGTATGTGTTTCATGAATCTGCCGCTGGTCCGACTCTGCTTGGGGTTTTGCGCAGCGGCGACAGAGGACACGGCGGATTGGTAGCAGTGAAGATTGCCGGTGGTCAGCTTATCGTCGACTTTGCTGATCCGGCGTTGGCATTTGCCGACTGCTGCTCGAAGGGTTACGTAAGGATTCACTATCTATACCAGTTGGGAAAATTCGTCGAGGTTGGAGCGCGAGGGCGAGGGTCACTGCCTCCATGACGCACTGCCGTCACTAACGCCTGGCTGCCGCTGAGCGTGCTGTGTGGAAAGGGCACCGTCACGCGCTGGGCAACGCCCGCCGCCTACGGAAACCAGCAAAGCACGCCGCCGCTACCACTTTCAGGAGGGGGTCTATTCCGGTCACATGGCTGATGCGGATTCAACCGATCGACGCAACACTTTGCTAAACGATAGAGCTGGCGGTCGGAAGCTTGGCGCTTTTCTTCGGGGACGCCTGTTCCCTGCGCTATCGCTTCGCGTAGTAGCGCGCGCCAGGGATCCTGTCGAAATCTGAATCCTGAGTCCAAAGCATCGCGCGATGCCGATTCGCCGTCGCCAGCATCACGCTCCCGGCCATGGCAATGGCATGCTGGACCGACAACCGCGCCGCCTCGAGCGCAGTCGCGCGATCGAGATCGACGACTCTCCCTTGCTCCATGACCGCTACGGCTCGCAACGCGTCGTCCTCATTCCTCTGTTGGCTGACTCGCTTGAACACTTCGAACAACGCAAGGGTCGGTACGATCAATGAGCGTGTGGCTTCGATCGGTTTGGCGAATATCGCGGCGTTGGGCCCGTCGGCCAGGTACTCGAGCCACCCAGAGGAGTCGACCACGTTCATACACGGTCGTCCCCACGAGGCACGCTGGTATCGATGCCCCGCAGCGACCCTCGCGCGGCTTTGGTTGGCCGCACCGGCACGAGCTCAATACGCCCCCGATACTCGATGGCATGGAGTTTCTCGCCAGGCTTGATGCCGAGCGCCTCGCGAATCTTCGATGGTATGACAATCTGGTATTTGGACGACACCGTTATGGTGCTCATACGAATCTCCGATCGATCACGCCATCGTAAAGCGGTAAGCCTACCATGACCTGCTCGACGGGATCGCCAGAGGGCACGGATCAGCCCGTCACGGCGATGCCGGTGACAAGGTAATGTGCAGGGGCGATAGGTCGGCTCCGACCTATTGAACAGCAGATCATCGGCTCCACGAGCGCTGGGCCGAATGCTGCCGATGCGGTCGGGCATCGTTAGACATAATGCACCTCCACGCCTCTCTGTCTATCGCCATCGGCAGTCGTTTGACTTTGGGAATCAGCTTGACTGTGGGAATCAGAAGGTAGATGGTGATTGACGTTTCTGAAGCTCTCTCCCGGTTCAGAAGAAGAGGGGAAGCATAATGACCGAGGAACCTAGTATGACTAGCGCTTCACTCGGAGAGGTTCGCGGGCGTCCGGTCGGCCGCGAGTTCGTATGTCCGTTGTCATCGGGTTTCGGTACCCCCACTCACATCGCGTTGCCGATGTTCTTCCCGACGACCAACCGGCAAGGCGGCGAGGGAATGCCCGCAGCCTGCGGTCGCCCCGCCAGGAGGTCACTGCCAGGATCCGGCAGTGCGTCCGGCTTCCGTAACGGACCTCGTTGCAGCGGGTCGGCGAGGGGCGACGCAGAGACGCTTCCCGGGATCGATCCGGCGGCGGCCCCTATTGCCAGTTCCGGCGATGATGCGCTGGTGCCACAGCCTTCACCAGGGCTGCTGTTCGGTGCCGGTCTGATCACATTGCTCTCGCAGCGTCGTCATCAGCACGCATGGAGTCACTGAAATGCAAGTCTCACGCATCGTTCATATGCTCGGCGGCCTGCTGGCGGCAGCACTCGCGGCCATCGCGCCGGCCATGGCGCAGACGATCACGGATGGCTCGATCGTGTTCGGAAGCTCCTACGCCGCCCCCTCGAGTTACGGCGATTATCCGCCTCCAATCGGCCGTCCCGTGTTCAATTACACGAACGGAGCTCCGTCCGCGTACGGCGCGGCTGGGGTGGTGTCGAACGGCCAGGCAGTGTCCTCCGCGAGCCTGGTCAACGATCAGCTGCAGGTGTTCGCCTCGGCGAGCAGTGAGAATTATGCGAACGCGGCGGCCGAAACCTGGGATACGTTGAACTTTGGGAATCTGCCGGCCCTCGGCGGTGCGGTGAACGCCAGCACGGTCATCGGCTCTTTGACCCTGACCGTCCAGTCGGCTGCGACCGCGGGCTTTACCAACGGGGCTACCGCCTTTGGATTGCAGATCTATAACCCAGCGACGTTTGGTCCGTCGACCAACCCGGCCTCCAACGGCGACTGCGGGAACATATTGTTCTACACCTGTACAGGGCTCATCGCCTGGGCGAACAACGGCGGAGCGCTCGAGAATGGACTTCCCTTCGGCACCGGAGACTATGGAACGACCTCTGGGGGACCCGCGCCGCTCACGTTGGGCACTACTACCTATTCGGTCCCGATCACGCTCGGAATGCTGGGACTGGATGGCGGCATGCTCAGTTATACGGCCGAGGTCGACGTAGAGAACAATGGACCGTGTACCAATCAGGAAGTTTGTCCGGTAGCCCAGATCAATGCCGATCCTTCCGTTGCCCTCACCGGCCTGTATGCCGGCGTGACCGTGTCATCGACCAGCGGCGTCGACTACCTCTCGCCGGTACCGCTGCCTGCTGCAGCGTGGCTGCTGTTGAGCGGGTTGGGTGGGCTGGTCCTGATGGGGCGGCGGCGAATTGCCAGGCAACTGTGAGGGCAGGGTTGCGGTTCGGCCGTCTGTGTCCGGAACAAAACCGCTGAGGCACCGTAGATACGTCACGTAGCACGCCGCCCTCGGCGAACATCGACGTGGACCCACCAGATCTGCGCTCAGCATTTCCCGACCTAGAGCAGAGCCCCAATGGGCGCCGAGAAGCGTCGCGCGGAGATATTGATATCCCCTAATTGACTGATGGGTATCGGTGCATTGGGCTCGTTGGCGTCGATGACGGCCCAGCCGCTCGGTCCGAACTGCAATGCAACCGGATGGATGATGCGTGGGTCGCAGGATTGCGACTGGATTCGAGTGATGGCCGAATCGCGAATCGCGGCGGCCAGCGCGGCTACACGAGCATCGATCTGATGCGGTGGGGCGGGACGGAATTGGAATCGTCGTTGCGCCTGTCGAATTCGCCTGCGGACCAGTTCGGGCATCGACTCGACCAGCTTGTCGCGCGCGCTCTGAGCGGCCGACGCCATCTGGAGCTCGACCAGGGCCGCATTCGGCAGCGTCAGCATCACTCCAAAAGCCTCGGCCTCGGCGGCATCGAGGCCCACGAGCCGTGAACGGTAGTTGAAGCCGAGTTCGACCCCGCCCATCTTGCCTCGATGCACGATGATTGGCAGGCCCGCTTCGGTGAGTGCGTCGATATCGCGCAGGATGGTGCGTCGGGCGACTTCGAGTTCCGAGGCCAGTTGCAAGGTGGTCAGTCGACCACGATTCTGTAGCGCCAGCAGGATCCTGAGCAGTCTCGATGCGCGCATGTTTAATCGCTAAATATGACAGTAGATGTCATCTTACCTCCACTCATAATCATCCCACTACTACCACCGGGGGGCGAAATGTCGACCTACGCAGCCAGCATCGGAGAGCCGCTGTACACGGATCGCGAGTCATCATGGGCGCCGTAACGTATGGATCGGGTGCCGCGGATGATCCCTGGCGGCTCAAGACCCCTTCCCTGAGTTCGGACTTCGTTGCCTGGCGTGACGAAACGGAGCAACCGCATAAACTGGTGGTGCAGGTCGGTACGACCAGGTTGTCGTACTACCTGCGGTGCATCGACGATCTGCATGCCATGTTGCGCAAGCACGATGACTGGATGCCGCTCGGTAGTGCCGATGAAGGCAAGCCGGTGGCGCCTGGAACGGTGGAGGCGTGGGCGCGCAACGACTCGAACCCCGTTGGCGGCTACTACGGGCTTCGCAAGGGATACCGGGGGCGCTTCGCTAACTACGTGCCGCCGGTGCTCGAGCTGCTAGGGCTCGTGGAGCTGGAACATGGCGCCCGCAACAACCGGGTCCGCGCGCTCCAGAGATAGAACAGCGCCGCCTTGCTGCCATAGCGTTTCGGAAGCGTCCAAGGTAGTCACCAGTGAAATCTTTCGCCACGCACATCGAGATTCAGGCGCCGGTCGACAAGGTCTGGCGAATCCTCACCGACCTGTCGAACTGGACCCGATGGAACAGCACTGTGGAGCGGACCGTAGGCGAGATCGAACCCGGTGCCAAGGTGACGGTGTTCGTCAAACAGAGCCCCGGGCGGGCGTTCCCATTGCGGGTAACGGAGCTGAACGCACCGCGCCGTATGGTCTGGGCGGGCGGAATGCCGTTGGGACTGTTCAAGGGAATACGCGTCTATGAGGTCGTGGCGCCATCCGCGACTACGGCGGTGTTCAGCATGCGCGAGGATTACACCGGTCCATTAGCGGGCCTGATCGGCAAGTCCATACCGAACCTGCAACCGGCATTCGATGAGTTCGCGCAATGCCTCAAGCGCGAAGCCGAGCAGCGCTGATGCCGCTGCGATGGCAACGCGGCACGATCCTTTCCACAGGGTGCACGAATGAGCATTGACCTCCGATACATGGCGTACACCGCGCTGTTGACCGCGGCCCTCTGGATTCCCTACGTCATTTGCCAGGTGACCACCAACGGGCTTCTGGGCCGCGAGAAATACCGCGACCCGGCTCCGCGCCCGACCCCGCTCTGGGGGCAGCGGGCCAATCGCGCTCACCTGAACGCCGTGGAATCCTTTGCGCCGTTCGCAGCCCTGGTGCTCGTCGCACACGTGACGGGCAAGGAGAATGCGATGACGGCATTTTGGGCCATCTCATTCTTCTGGTTGCGGATCGTGCATGCGATCGTGTATTTGCTGGCCATTCCCTATATCCGGACACTGGTCTTTACGCTGGGCTTTGTCGCCGTTGCGGGGATTTTCCGGGAAGTGGTTCGATGAGCCGGTGACACTGGCCGCGGCCTGTGCGCCGATAATCCGGCCAGCCCGCGACATCCGTGGCCGGGGCCAACAGTGCAACGGCAGTCAGGCGTCGGCTGCCTTCGCGGCCATGGTCGCCTTCGCCCACCAGACCAGTTCATCGAGTGCGGTTTTCGTCGAGGGCAACAGGTTCGCCTCGATCGCCTCGATCGGCTGCTTGCCGGACATCGGATGCACGGCCATGAAGTCGCCCCCGCCGATGTGCACGGCCGCATGCGTCGAGACCATCTGCAGTTCCACGGCGATCTGCCGCAGATGTTCGACGGCGCGCGCGGCGCCAGTGCCGCCGTAGCCGATCGCGGTGAAGGGTTTGCGGTTCCACTCGTTGTAGGCCTGGTCGAGTGCGTTCTTGAGTACCGCGGTGATCGAGTGGTTGTATTCCGCGACCACGAAGATGTAGCCGTCGAAGCGAGCGACGGTCTGCTGCCAGCGGATCGCCTCGGGATTCCTGCTTGGCATCCACTTGTTCGTTGCGATCTCATCGAAGAAGGGCAATGGGTGATCGCGCAGGTCGATCAGCTCCGCGTCGATGTTGGCACGCCCCTGCGCCTGCTTCAGGATCCATCGTGCCGGCGCGTCGGCGAATCGGGTGGGACGGGTCGAACCGATGATGACGGCGATGCGGGGCTTAGAAATCACGGCAACCTCGTGTATGCTGGTAACTGATGGTAATCAGATTACAAGTAGTAACTCCACACGGCAAGGAGTCACCGTGCCGAAACCAGGTCACCACGAAGATACCGCCCGCTGCGAGCACATCAGCCGGATGCTGGCGCGGATCAGCGATAAATGGACCCTGCTGGTGGTGCGCGTACTGGGCCGCGGCCCGCGCCGCTTCAACGCCCTGCGCCGCGAGGTCGGCGAGATCAGCCAGAAGGTCCTGGCATCAACGCTCAGGGACCTCGAGGAAAACGGCTTCGTCTCCCGAACCGTCACGCCGGTGACCCCGCCTCAGGTCGAATATGCACTCACGGATCTGGGCCGGGAATTCCTGCGACCGGTCCAGGCACTCGCCGAATGGGTCATCGCCAATACGGCACGTCTCGATGCGGCGCGCGCGGCCTATGCGCGCGTGCACGCACGCGAATCCGCCTAGCGACGGCGAAGCCGCCCGTGACGACGGCCTGGGTCAGGCGGTCGCTCCGCAACGCACTCGATCGGCAGATGGTTGCCACTGTCTGTCTAAGCATTTGAAAAGCATGCGGTATCGCAGTGGATGGCGCGTTGAGACGCTGCGCCGAGTGCGCCACGCGTGGGAGCTGCCGATGGATACTTGAGGAGTTGCCGGCATATCCGCGACAATCCACCACGAGGTCGCACGCGAGGGGCTCGCGGCGTCGGACCCCACGAGGACGCGGCGTGTACGGTGCCGCTCATCCGATGAGGTGCCGCTCATCCAATTACTAGAATGACGTGGGGAGCAATCTTGGCCAGGTTTGATGATCTGCGGGACGCGCCCGGCTTCGGGCCGACGGTCCCGCGGTGAAGCAGCACTCGGCCTGCATCACTGGCGTTGGGGGAAGCGATGGACATCACGAAGCGAGAGTTCCTGGCCGGTAGCGCGTTGATCGGCGCCGGCCTGGCGGCGACGACACCCGCGCAGGCACAGCCGACGGGGCAGGCCGCCGCAGCGCCCGCGCGCACCATGCTCGACAGCCCGCACTACTTCGGGACCGCCAGCAAGGGCGGTGGCATCAAGCGGAACTGGGCGCGCACGCTGCCGCAGATTTCCACGGCCGATCCGAACTACAGGCCGCGGCGCGTCAACAAGGCGATCGAGCTGTGGGAGGACAATCAGGTCGTCTATTACAACGTCTACATGCCCTCCGGTGCCCCCGATGGATACGAGGAGGGCATGCGCATGGTGAAGACCTATTGCGATGCGATCAACTACGAGATGGAGAATGGCAGCCTGGACTTCTCCAACCTGCGTAACTTCATGCAGGGGATGGTGGATGGCGGCCCTACGCCCTCCGGGCACCGCACGCCGATGGTGTTCGTGACACTGCCGGCGGTAGGCTTCGATGGTCCGTCCATGCGCGCCAATGCCTGGCAGATCCAGCAGGCGCTCGCGGCCGGTGCGCACGGGGTCCTGGTCTGCGAGATGCATTCGCCGGAGGCCGGCGAGATCGCGATCTCCTGCGCGCGCACCAAGTTCACCCTTCCGGGCGTTCCGGAGCAGCCGATCGAGGGTTCTCGCGGCTCGGGCAGCCAGGCCTTTGCCGCCCATATCTGGGGCCTCGGCGGGACGGACTACCTCGCGGTCGCCGACACCTGGCCGCTCAACCCCAAGGGCGAGATCTCGATGGGTTTCAAGCTGGAGAACCGCCACGCCGTGGAGAATGCCGAGGCGATCATGGCCATCAAGGGACTCGCCTTCGCGGAGCCGGGCCCGAGCGATAATTCGTGGTCGATCCTGGGCTGGGACGCCGTCCGGGCGATGCCGGACGCGGAACGCGAGAAAGTACTGGCCGATCCGAGGCTGGTGGACGCGCTCGAGCGCGTCCGGCTCGCAGCCAAGAAGAACGGCGTGCAATGGCTGGGTACCGGCCCTCGCGGCTCCACGCACAACCAGAGCATCGATGCCGGCATGCGCATGCTGCCCGGCGATGACGAGAAGGTCGTGATGGCGGCGCGCGAGTACACGCGGCGACGGATGCCGGCTTGAGGCCCGGCAGCCCCACCACGACGGCACCCGCCACGAACTCGAGGGAGTAAGTAATGAGAACGCACGCGCGGCTGAAGGCGCTCCTCAATACCGTGCTGGCCTGCGCGGTGGTGCACGCGACCGGTGCGCAACAGCTGTCCATGACGGTGGACGCGAGCCGGACCGGCGCACCGATATCCCCCTACCTGTACGGCTACTTCACGGAACTGCACGAGGCCAACAACGAGGGTGGTTTCTGGGCCGAGATGCTCGGCGACCGGAAGTTCTTCAATCCGGTGAACTCCGGAGGAGAGCGTGCGCCTTCCCCGGGGCGCAGGCCGCGGCCACGTGCGCCCGGATGGCGGCCCGTGGGTCCCGACGCTTTCGTCGTGATGGACCGGCAGCAGGTCTACGTCGGTGAGCACAGTCCGATGGTGAAACTGGAGGCCACGGCGGTGCATGGCATCCAGCAAGCCGGCCTCGGAGTGCGCAAGGGCCGGAAATATTCAGGCCGCGTGATCCTGGCGGGGGATCCCGGAGCCGTAGTGAAGGTCAGCCTGGTCTGGGGACCCGATCCCGGCGATCGGCAGACCATCCCGATCCGGCCGCTGCGTGCCGGGTACACCAAGTTTCCACTGAGTTTCACCGCCGGAGCCGACAGCGAGGACGCGCGCCTCGAGATCGTCGGCACCGGCACCGGGACGTTCCACATCGGCGCCGCGTCGCTGATGCCGGCCGACAATCTGCATGGATTTCGCGCCGACCTGATCGCGCTGATGAAGCAGATCGGGCCGACGATGTTCCGCTGGCCGGGCGGCAACATGGTTTCTTCGTGGGACTGGCGGGATTCGATCGGCGATCCCGACAAGCGCCCCCCGCGCCTGAACCCCGCGTGGGATGAGGTGCAGCAGAACGACGTCGGCATCGATGAGTACATGGTCCTCAACGAGCTGCTCGACATGGAGCCCTACATCTGCGTGAATGCCGGCTTCGGCGACGCGCACTCCGCCGCCGAAGAAGTCGAATACGTCACCGGATCGGTGCACACGCCGATGGGCGCCTGGCGCGCCGCGAATGGCCATCCGGAGCCCTACAGGGTGACATGGTGGAACATCGGCAACGAGATGTGGAATCCCCAGCAGATGGGATTCATGTCGGCGGAGCAATACGCCATCAAGCACAACATGTTCGCGCAGGCGATGCGGCGCGTGGACCCGGGCATCAAGCTGGTGAGTTCGGGCGCCTCACCGGTCGAGACCAGCCAGAGCCACGCCGCGCTGGCCATTACCGGCAAGCATGTCGCCGAATTCGGCGGCCCGGCGGATTTCACCGGCGCACTGCTGGCGACGTCCTCGGACTACATCGACGCGGCCGCCGAACACATCTATCCGTCGATGGCCGACCAGGCGTTCGATGCCGCGAAGCAGGACTACGTCAAGGTCGACGAACCCCTGGTGGCCCGTGCGCGCAAGCTCGCCAATGCCGTGCGCGCCGTGGTCGAGGCCTGGGGGGAGTACCAGCGGCGATTCCCGGCCCTCGACATGGAGAAGTATCCGATCGCGCTCGACGAGTGGGTTGCCGAATGGACCGGGGAACGCGGCATGCGGGCTCCCGGCTTTTCGATGTTCGCACCGCTGGCCTCGGCGCAGGCGATGCACGAGATGTTCAGGCGCTCGGACCTGTTCGTCATCTCGGCCTACACCGCGGCGCCCTCACTGCTGGCGATAGGCAAGAGCGATGCGAGCGTGCACCCGATCGGGCTGATGTTCGAGCTGTACCGCCGGCATTTCGGGACGATCCCGGTGGCGGTGAGCGGCAACGCGCCGCAGCACGACGTGCAGGGCACGGTCTGGGTGGACAAGGCCCATGTCTCCTCGGGCAGCGATACCTATCCGCTCGATACCGTCGCGGCGCTGACAGCGGACCGCAAGTCCCTGACGGTTGCGATCGTGAACCCGACGGAATCCGGGCAGCAGATCGATGTCGCGATCAAGGGCGCGACGGTACGCGCTGGCGGCCGAGTGTGGCGCATCGCCGCCCAGGATCTGACGGCCGACAATGAACCGGGCAAGCCGCCGGCCGTGGCGATCGTGGACAGCCCGCTGGCCGGAATGACCGGCCCGCTGACGGTTCCCAGGCTCAGCATCAGTATCTACGAGCTGCCCATCCAATGAGTCCGCGGTTCCGCCGGCACGCCGCGCCGGGGCAATCCGGCACCTACGTCACGATCGGGGCGCAGGCTCGCCGGTGGCCGCGACGAGCAGCCGGACGAAGTCCTTCATCTTCGCACCGTCGATCCAGCGCACGACGGCGACGATGTCGTGCTGATAGTCGATGAAGATGATATTGGAGCCGTCGCCGATGAACGCAACGCTGTCGGCGCGCGCTTCCCGGTACATGGCCTGCTTCGTGTTCAGGTACCAGTTGCAGAAGCCGTAGCCGGGATTCGGCGCCGTGGGCGTCCTTGCCATCGCGACCCATCGCTCCGACAGGATCTGCCTGCCATTCCATCGGCCATTGTTCAGACCGAGCAGGCCCAGTCGCGCCTGATCGCGGGCGGAAATGAACATCCCGCCACCCCAGTGGCCGCCGCCGCTGACCACGTGGATGCGCCTGCCATGCAGCGTGATCCAGGAATTGTCGTAGCCTTCCCAGTGCCAGCTGTCCGACATGCCGATCGGGTCGGCCACGTACTGCTTCAGGACCTCCGGCAGGGGTCGCTGCCACAGGTGAGTCAGCGCGAGCGCCAGCGCGTTGACGCGCACGTCGTTGTACTTCCAGTCCTGGCCGACCGGCGGCGGTCCCTTGACCAGTTCGCTGTAGGCATCCCCGTCGGGCCGGTCCGCCCACCACGGCTTGCCCCACATCGTGCCGATCCAGCCCGAATCCTGCCGCAGCATCTGGTCCCAGGTGATGGGCTGGTTGTGCGGCAGCAGAAAATCCGGTGTCGGCTGCACGTAATCGATGACGCGATCATCGATGTTCCGGATCAGCCGCTGGTCGTACGCGACACCGGCGACCGAGGACAGGAAGGTCTTGGTCACCGAGAAGGTCATGTCGACGTCGTGGGTGCGGCCCCATTCCGCGACGATGTAGCCGTGTCGCAGGATGATGCCGTTGGCCGGGGCATGCGGCTGCAGCGGGCCGATCGGGGAATTGAACGCCTCCCTGGCGTACTTCAGCGGCACCGATACGCGCAGGTCGCGAATGTCGGCGACGCGCGCGAGTTCCGGCGGATATTGCAGCTCGGCCGAGATCGCGAAGGCGACGGCTTGCTGCAGCATGGCCGGATCGAATCCCTCCTGGGCCGCGCCATGCGTGGCCCAACCGTCCCCCTTGGGCGGGAAATAGTCGTCGGCCCACGCGGTCTGGACACCAAACAGCCATACGCCCAGCAGCACACCGGTCCATCGGCAGCCAGTCACTCGACGGTGTATCACTTGCCCACCCCTATCGTTGAATCCATGGAGCAGAAGAGCTATCTTTCTTGACTCCGCCAAACAGAACAAGAGGATATCCCAATGGCGCTCACGGGGTTCACTGTCAAACGCGGTTTCATGCTCCTGCTGCTGGCCGCCGCCGTCGGGGCCCGTGCGCAGAGTCCCGAGAACCACTTCGAGAATGACTATGTGATTCTCAATGAGGCGCATCCGAACGTGGATGTGCCCGGATATGCGCACAAGGCGCACATTCACCATTTCAATCGCGTGATGGTCTACATGCACGACGGCGGCGAGTATCTGCACTACCTCGCCGACGGCCGCACCGAGGATCATGCGTGGAAGGCCGGCGATGTGGTCTGGAGTCCGTCGAACGGCTGGCACTATTCATCGATCAAGGCCGACAATCCGCCGTTCGACCCGAGCATTCCGATGATCGTCGACATCGGCATCAAGAAGCCGGGCGATCCGCACAAAGTCGTCAGCACGGCCCTCGATCCGCTGAAGGTCGATCCGACGCACTACAAGCTCGAATTGGAGAACAGCCAGGTGCGCGTGCTGCGCGTCAGGCTCGGACCGAAGCAGAGCACCGCCCTGCATGAAAGTGCGGTCAACCACCTGGTGGTCTACATGACCGAGACCAACGCGCGCGCGACCTTCGCCGATGGCAGGACCGAGTCCCTGCAGTACAAGCCGGCGCAGACCCGCTGGGCCGGACCTGCCAAGGTGAAGCTGGAGAACCTGAGCGACAAGCCGTTCGAGGCGGTGATCGTCGAGATCAAGGGCTAGGCGCGCCGATCCTTGACCAGCACGACCGTGTCGAAGAGTTCATAGTTCGTGCTCGGCGCGCGATCGGCGCCGACTGCGTGGTAGTAGCGCATCGTGATCGAAGTCTTGCCGCCCTCGACGCCGGGATCGAGGTCGAACACCGCCACGCCGTAGCCGCTCGTCGCGTCGCGACGGGCGGACCAGATCGCATCCTCGAGCGCGTCGGGGCCATGCTTGACGAAGACCGCGGGGTCCGCGCCCGCCACCGGCCGGTTCGCGCGGGTGATCACCTTCGCCTGCGGCGCACCGGTATGCGCATTCACCCCATAGACGTCGACCGGCAGGCTGGTGCCGCCTCCCCCCAGGATCAGGTGGATCGTGCCGTGCGTGGTATCGAATCCGCTCGCGCCCGGTTCGGCCGTCACCACCGGTTGCGGCTGGCAGGTATCCACGGGCGCACCCGTCTGCGCATCACGCCCAACCTGATGATTGCAGCCCCGGACCGGCCAGCTGCGCTCGTAGTCATGGTCGTGGCCGCAGAGCACCAGGTCGACTCCATGGCGGTCGAACAGCGGCAGCCAGGCCTCGCGGATCCCCTTGTCGGAGCCGTTGCCGCTCTTCGATGAGCTGAGCGCGTCCTGGTGCATCTGCACCACGATCCAGTCGATGCCGGAATCGCGATTCGCCGCCGCCAGGGTGTCCTCCAGCCAGCGCGTCTGGGCCCCGCCGCTGTAGCCTCGCAGGTACACGGAGGTGCCGGGTTGGATCGGCGCATGACCGGTGCTCGGCGCCGGGATCAGGGGGCCGGGGCCCGGGTGAAAGGCACCGCTATCCTGGTAGATCACGTCATCGGCGGCGAGCGAGATGAACAGTACCGATCCGACCAGGAAGCGGTACCAGTGTCCGGAGAATCGCGTACCGTTGTCGGGCAGCGCGTAGCGGGTCAGATAGGAATCCATGCCGTGCTCGCCGTTGCCGAATTCGATCTCATGGTTGCCGGGGCAGGGCATCCACGGACGCCAGGCGGCAGAGCGCTGCACGTTGCGGCCGAAATCGGCCCAGACCGCGGGTTGGGCGGTCGGGTTCACGTTCGCGTAGCACAGGTCACCGTTGAGCAGGTGAAACAGCGGATCGAACCGCTCCACGGCGTCGACCGCATGCGCACTCTGCGGCGAGGACATCAGCCACGTGGTGACCGGGGTTGCCAGGTCGCCGTAACTGGTCCATCGGAACGGCACACGGCCGCGCGGCGCGGTACGGAATCCCGCTGTGAACGGATCGTGTCGATGCGCGTCATTGTCGGCCGTCACGGAATATCGATAGGGCGCATCGGCGTCCAGGCCGTCGAGCCTGGCATGGTAGGTGAACACCGTCTGCCCGTTGACGCCGTCGGTGTAGGTGCGCTGGAGCGCGTGTATGACACGCGTATTCGCGCCCGAGGCCTCGAGGATCACCCGGGGATTCAACGCCTGGGCCGGTGAGGCCCAGGACACCACCACCTCGCGCGCCGGGTCCGTGCCCCAGGTCAGATGGACCTGTTCCGGCGTTCCGTCGGCAGGTGCCGCTGCGGCATCCTGGCCCACGAGGCCCAGTGGCGCCGCCGCCGCGGCGATACCGGTCACTCCGGCGCCGGTGAAGAAGCGGCGACGCGAGGGCGACGCGGCGCGCCGCTCGTCCTCCGGGCCGTTCTGGTGCGGACGCCTGGGCATCCCGGCAACGATATCATCGGCCGGGCCCGGCGCGCATTGATTCGGCGCCTGGTTCCTTGCAAGCTCTGTGAATCGAGGGACACGGGAATCACGGAGCAGCGCATGGCCTCACCGAAGCACGCCAAGCGGGATGAACAGAATGCGGCGCGGCGCACCCCGCTGACGATCACGGTACGGCCCGATCACCTCGCGTTCATCGAGTCCTGCGTATCGCTGAAGGAATTCGAGTCGGTCGATCAGCTGTTCGACGCGGCGCTCGCCTGGTACCGCAAGCACGTGCACGCGGTCAACGCCTATACCGATGAGCAGATGCACAAGGGCTACTCGCGCGACGAGATCCTCGAATCCATCGAATGCGAGACGGTGGTCACGATGGTGCGCCAGCCGCCGCGGCGTTCCAGGGCCTGACCGGTCGCGAGGCCGCCACGAGACCGCAGAGCGCCGCGAGCGACAGCCACAGGCCCGGCATCGCGCGATTGCCGGTCGCGTGGATCAGCCAGGTGCAGATGGCCGGCGTGAAGCCACCGAATGCCGCGGCCGCGAGGCTGTAGGCGAGCGCGAATCCGGTCGTGCGGATCGGCGCCGGCATGATCTCGATCAGGTATACCACCATCGCCGCGTTGTAGCTGCCGTACAGGAACGAGAACCACAGCTCCACGGCCAGCAGGCGCGAGAACGACGGCTCGCGCACCAGCCATTGCATGGCCGGGAATGCCGACAGGCACATCACGACGGTGCTGGCCAGCAGGATCGGGCGACGTCCGATCCGGTCGGACAGCGATCCCATGATCGGGAGCCAGGACAGGTTCGAGGCACCGACGCATAGCGTGACGACGAGTGCGTCCGAGCTCGCGAGGTGCAGCACCGACGCGCCGAACGTCGGCGTATAGGCCGTGATCATGTAGAAGGACACCGTGGTCATCGTCACCATCAGCGTACCCAGCGACACGATCCTCCAGTTCCTGCACAGTGAACGCAGCAACTGCCCGAGCGCGGGCCGGTCGGTGCGCGCGTTGAATGCGTCGGTCTCCGCGAGCCGGCGCCTGAAGTGCCACAGCAGCGGGATCAGCGCACAGCCGCCCAGCAGCGGAATGCGCCAGCCCCAGCGCGTCAGGTGGTCCGGGGACAGGTTGGCACTCAGCAGCACACCGATCAGCGCGGCAGCCATCACCGCGACCTGCTGACTGCCGGACTGGGCGCTGACGTACAGCCCCTGGTGTTGGGTCGGCGCGATTTCCGACAGGTACACGGACACGCCGCCCAGTTCCATGCCCGCCGAGAAGCCCTGCAGCAGGCGCCCCGCGACGACCAGCAGCGGCGCCGCGATACCGATCACCTGATAGCCCGGGGTGCACGCGATCGACAGGATGCCGAGGGACATCAGGGCGAGGCTCAGGAGCAGGCCGGCGCGTCGACCCCTGCGATCGCTATACGCGCCCAGCACGATGGCGCCGAGCGGGCGCATCAGGAATCCTGCGCCGAAGGTCCCGAACGCGAGCATCAGCGACAGGTAGGCATTGCCGCTCGGGAAGAACGCGCGGCCGATCGGCGTCGCGAAATACCCGAACACCATGAAATCGTACATCTCCAGGAAGTTGCCGCTGGAGACCCGGAACGCGTTCCGGATTCTCGATGCCGGATTCAGGGGGGCAGGACCGGTGGGTGGTAGTGCAGCGTCATGCCCAGCAGCCACAGCAGCAGAGCCACCAATGGCAGGTTCACCAGGAACTGCACGCCGGTGAAGCCGATCAGATCGCGCGCCCGCAGGCCGAGCAGCCCCAGCACCGGGAGCATCCAGAACGGGTTGATCAGGTTCGGCAGCGCCTCGGCGGCGTTGTAGGTCTGCACCACCCACCCGAGGTGGTAGTGCAGTACGTTCGCGGCGTGCATCAGGTAGGGCGCCTCGATCATCCACTTGCCGCCGCCGGAAGGCACGAACAAGCCCAGCAGCGCTGAGTAGAACGTCACCGCGATCGGGAACGTCGAATGCCGCGAGATCGCGGCGAACGCGGTGCCGAGCAGTCCGGCCAGGCTGTGTCCGCCCGCGTTGGTGCCTTCCGTCATCATCGAGGCGATCGCTCCGAGCAGCGGAAACTGGATCAGGATCCCGGCCACGCCCGGAACGCTGCGGCTCACCGAATCCAGGAACGCCCTGGGCCGCCAGTGCAGCAGCAGCCCCAGGATCAGGAACGTGAAATTGTAGGTATTCAGGTTCGAGATCGCGGCGATCAGGCCCCTGGCCGCAACCTCCGGCACGAGCCAGAGCAGGCCCAGCAGTGCGAGGAACAGGTTTGGCAGCGGGCTCCACTCGAGCCATTCGCCAGGGCGTGTACGCCCCGTAGCCCGCTCGCGGCGTGGCGGCGGGGCGATGCCGAGCTGCGCGGCCGTCTGCGCGCGCTCATCGCCCGGCGCCGAGCGCCATGCGACGAACACGCTGATCGCGGCGAGCACCGCTGCGAGCAGCAGCGATTGCCACAGGAAGATCGTCTCGCGCAGCGGAATCACCCCACCGGCGTGCAGCAGCGCGGCGGGCATGCTGGCAGGATTGGCCTGCAGCTGCGCCGCCGATGAGGACAGGCCCAGCGCCCATACCGAGCCTGAACCGAGGCACGCGGCGGCGCCGGCCGCACGGTAATCCATGCGCAGATCGGCGCGCGCGGCGAGCTCGCGCGCCAGCAGACTGCCCAGCACGGGGCTCAGGCCCCAGTGGACCAGCGCGACGAGGATGCTGGTGATGGCCACCAGCGCCACGCCGCCAGGACCGCTGCGGGGTAGCGCCGCGAGGCGCCGCACGAGCCGTGCCACCGGTGGCGAGTCGGCGACGACGAAGCCGCCGATCACGATGAAGCACATCTGCATCGTGAACGGGACCAGGCTCCAGAATCCCGAACCAAAGCTCCGGGCGACCTGCAGCGGCGCGACCCCGATCCCGGCGGCGGCCGCTGCCACTACGGCGACCGCCACGATGGCGAACGTGAACGCATCGGGAAACCAGCGCTCCGACCACGCGCAGCTGCGTTGCGCGCAGGCGGACAGCAGCGATTCGGCCTGGCTCCCCGGTGGCGGCATCTCGATAGTATACGCAGCGGCCATGCCGGATCCGCCCATGCCGGCGGGTCTGCGTACTCAGGAGGCGCGGGGCCTGCGCCGGTCCAGGATCCACAGTGCGGCGGGCAGCGCGGTGAAGTCCGCCAGCAGTGCGAGTACGAATGCCGAGGCTGAAACGATGCCGAACTGGCGCATCGGCGGCAGGTCGGAGAGCGCCAGCGCGAGAAAGCCGCTGGCATTGATCAGCGTCGCGAACAGGATCGGTCGACCCGCCACGCGCATCGCGTGCCGCAGCGCCGTGCCGGTCGAGGCGCCGGCATCGAGCTCCTGGAAATGGTAGAAGAAATGCACCTGGTCGTTCTCGGTCGCGCCGAGCACCGTCGATCCGATCAGGATGGTCGCGATGTTCAGTGCGATGCCGGACGCCCGCATCACGATGAACACGGAGAGTATCGCGAACAGCGATGGGATCATGGTCATCAGCCGCGCCGAGGGGCTGCGGAACACCAGCAGGAAGCCGCAGAAGATCACGCCGGCCGTCAGCAGCGAAGCTCTCGGTCAGGGTCGGCAGCAGGTGTTCGGTGATTTCTCCGGAGAGTACTCCCTTGCCGGCCAGGCGCCCGCGCACCTCGCGCAGCACGGGGTCATCCGCCTGCGCGGCGGCCCAGGTGTGCTCGACGTAGCGGCGCATCGCCCCGGCCGGGCCGAAGCGCTCACCGCGTCCGCGGATGCGGAGCCGCACGCTCGCGAGGTCCGCGACGTCGACGTAGCTGCGGGCTCCGGGCTCGGTCAGGATGATCTGCTCGAGATCCGCCGGCGAGCGTGGTCCAGGCCCCCGGCTCCGTCGGCAGCCGGTCCGATCCGGATTCGACGTACCGCGCCCAGCGCAGCACCGAGGTCGGGCCGTCCACGGCGTCGACTCCGGCGTGCTGTTCGAGGCGGCGGGTCAGCAGCTCGACGCGCGCAGGAAATCAGGATCGAGTGCGTGTCCGGGCCGGGTCTGCAGCCACAGATCGATGACGTCGAGGCCCGTTGGACTCTGCTCGAAGCGCCGCGTGTCCTGCGCGACGCGCTCCGCGGGATCACGTAAGTCAGCGCGTCGGTCTCGAGCTGCAGCGGCGCCAGGCGGCCAGGCATGCCGAACAGTGCGATCGCGCCGCGCCAGCATCAGCAGCAGCGCGGCGCCGACCAGGGCCCAGCGCCAGCGTCGCGTGGCCGGTACCAGCGCCTCCACGAACACGCCGAATCGGCTGCCGGCGACCTGAGGCGCGGCGCGGCGCGGCGTGCGCAGCAGCGACTGCAGTACAGGAAACAGCGTGAAGCAGCCGAGCCATGCAATCAGCAGGCCGCAGGCGGTCCACAGCCCCATCTCGCGCACCGGGCGGATGTCCGACACCGCGAGCGCCGCGAATCCGACCGCGGTGGCGAACATCGAGGCGGTGCAGGGCAGGAACTTGTTGGACAGCACCCGCGCCTGGTGCTGCGCAAGGTCCGGCGCGTCGTCCGGCTCCATGTAGCGTGAATGAAGGTAGACCAACGTGGCGGTGGTCGTGACCAGCACCGTCAGCGGCACGATGGTCGACACGACGGTGTTGGTCCAGCCGACCAGATCGGCGAACCCCATCGCGATGCCGAGCACGCAGCCGAGCGTGAGGAGCATCGCGGCCAGGGTGCGCCAGGAACGATAGACCAGCAGCACCAGCGCGATCAGGAAGATTCCGAACAGCGGCATGAACTTCCTGGTCGCCGCTCCGGTCTGGCGTTCGAGCCAGGCATCGAGCCAGGGACTGCCGACGCGCCGGACCGCACTGAAGGGCTGGCCAGCACGGTCGAGTGGCAGCACCAGCGCATCGATTGCGGAGAGCGCGCGATCGCGCCCGGCGGCATCGTGCACGCGCAGCTCGAGCGCGATGCCGAGAAAATGCTCGCCGACCAGTCCGGCGCGAAGGAACAGGGTGGTGCCGGTCGCGAAGCGACGCACGCGGGCCGCATCATCCGGACTGATTTCGGCTCCGGCCCCGGTCGGATGGCGCAACGTCAGTACACTCTGCGCGGCGACATCCGGAATGCGATCGAGCGCATGCTCGAGCCGGTCGGCGGCCGACAGTACGGCGGGCGAGTACGGGTCCGGTGCTTCGAGCATCAGCAGCGCCTGCTCGCCTTCGGGAAACACACGCTCGAACTCGGCCGTCGCCTGGAACACCGGGTCGCCGGGAACCAGCAGCCGGTCGATCGACGGATCGGTGGGAATGCGCAGCGCGCCGTAGATGCCGGCGCCCGTGAGCAGCGCGAAGGCGATCAGTATGGCAATCCGCGCGCGCAGGATGCGCAGGAACAGCCGTATCAGAGCCGGGGTGTCGTGCGTGTTCATGATCGACCCGTGCGCCAACCCGGCCCAGTACGCCCACCGCGCGCGATAATGATAGCCTACGGGCATGAGCGCATTGCTGCTGTCCGCGGTGGCGACCCTGGTGTTCTGCGCGCCGGGATATCCCGGCGGAGCAGGTGACGCCCAACCCTTCGTCGATCAGTTCGCGAGCGCCGCGGTGGCCAGCGCCGGCTGGCCCAAGGGCAGCCTCGCGGCGCTGTACGACCCGACCGAGCTGGGGGGGCTCGCCAGCTTGGGCGGCGCCGATGCGGCGCTGGCCTTCGTCCCCTATGCATTCTTCGTGCAGCATGGGGCGGCGCTGCACCTGACGCCGCTGGCGCAGGCCGACGTCGTTGGCGTCGGAACCGAGGAACGCTGGGCACTGGTGGCGAAAGCCGGCGCGATTGCCGGCCCCGCCTCCCTGTCCGGCTATACGATCCTGAGCACCGCCGGCTACGCGCCCCAGTTCGTACGGCGCGTGGCGCTCGCCGCCTGGTCGCTGCCTGCCGACGTCCGGATCGAGTCCACCGCCCAGACCTTGAGCGCGCTGCGGCGCGCCGCTGCGGGTGAACCGGTCGTGGCGCTGCTCGATGCGACGCAGACCGCGGCATTGCCGAGCCTGCCGTTCGGGTCGCAGCTCGGTGTGGTGCTGCAATCGGCGCCGGTGCCGGTCGCGATCGTGGCGCTCGTCGACGCGCGATTGCCGGCCGCGCGGGTGCACAGCATGCAGGCCGGGCTGCTCAAGCTCGGCCATGCCGGCGCTGAAGCCGACACCCTGGCACAACTGCGGCTGCAGGGATTCGTGCCGGTACGGCTACCCGGGACCGCTGCGGCGCCGTGATGCGTCCACGCATCGCGGCGCTGCTGGCGCTGCTGGCGAGCGGGTGTGTCGCGCCATCGCGCCCGCCAGGGCCGTTGGCGCCGTCGGCGGAGCCCGCGAGCGCGCGCAGCGTGCCGGAACTGGCAGCGGCGATTGCGGCGGCCGCGCAGCGCTCTGATCACGAGGCGGATGCGAGCGTACGCGTGCAGCTCGCGGCGCAGGCGGGCGCGGACGCAGCGGCCTGCATCGCGCAGGCGCCGCAGGCGGTGCCATGCCTGTACGGCAACGCGCTGGCGCTGGGTCTGCAGGCACGGGCACACCCGGCACAGGCGCTCGGGCTGCTCAATGCGATGCTCTCGAATCTCGCCACGGCAGGAGCTGCGGATCCGGACTACGACGAGGCGGGACCCGCCCGCGTCCGCGCGCTGGTACTGCTGCGCGCTCCGGGATGGCCGCTGGGGCCCGGCGACGCGGCGGCCGGGCTGCTGGCGGCGCGCAGCGCCGTGGCATTGCACCCGCAGTATCCCCCCAACCTGCTGGCGCTGGCCGAGGCGCTGGAGCGTACCGGGGATGCGAACGAGGCCCGGGAAACCTACGCGCGGGCGCGCTCGGCGGCGCAGCAGCTCCCGGCTTCGGCGGATCGGGACGCCTGGCTCGAGCAGGCTGAGGCCGGGCTACGTCAGCTCGAGACCGGGCGCCAGCACCCGTAGCACCGCGGATGGCGGTGCTACTGCGCCTCGCCGATGTGCAGCGTGATCTCCCCGAGTCCCTCGATCGTGCCGCGCAGCGCGTCATTCGGCACCACGGGGCCGACGCCCTCGGGCGTGCCGGTGTAGATCAGGTCCCCGGGCAGCAGGTGATAGAACTTCGACAGGTCCGCGATCAGTGCGGGCACCGGATGGATCAGCAGCTTCACGTCCGACTGCTGGCGCACGGCTCCATTGACCTGCAGTTCGATGCGCCCGTGATCGATATGGCCGCACTCGGCGACCGGCACGATCGGCGAGAGCACCGCGGCGTTCTCGAAGTCCTTGCCGAGGTCCCAGGGACGCCGCTGGTCGCGGGCCGCAAACTGCAGGTCCCGCCGCGTCATGTCCAGGCCGCAGGTGTAGCCGAACACCGCGCGCAGGGCGTCGGCAGGCGCGACGCGGAATGCGGGAGCGCCGATCGCCACCACCAGTTCCATCTCGTAGTGCAGGTTCGCGGTGCCCGGTGGATACGCGATGCGCGATCCGGCAGCGGCATAGTCGTGCGCCGACTTGGTGAAGTAGAACGGCGCCTCCCGATCCGGTGCGACGCCCATCTCGCGCGCGTGGGCCTCGTAGTTGCGCCCGACGCAGAAGATGCGCCGGATCGGGTAACGTGCCACGCTGCCGCGGATCGGCGCCGCCACGGTCGGCGGCGGCTCAAACGCATACTGGCTCACGACGGCATTCCTGCGGATCGTTCGTTGGCCGCATTATAGCGACCGCCACGGCGCTGGCTTAAGATCCCGGGTCACCGATCCTGCCGCGAGTCCCAACGATGAAGCTGTTCTACGCCGCCGCGTCACCGTTCGTGCGCAAATGCCTGGTCGTCGCGCATGAGCTCGGGCTGCGCGAGCGCATCGAACTCGTCGCGGCCAGCGCGCATCCGATCAACCGCAGCGCCGCCATCGTCGCCCACAATCCACTCGGCAAGATGCCGACGCTGGTGACGGAGGAGGGCATGGCGCTGTACGACAGCCGCGTGATCTGCGAGTACCTGAATGCGCTCGGGCACGGTCGGATCGTTCCCGCCGCGGGCGCCGAGCGCTGGCAGGCGCTCATCGACCAGTCGCTCGCCGATGGCATCATGGATGCTGCCGTGCTGGTGCGCTACGAGCAGGCGGTGCGCCCGGAGCCGCTGCGCTGGCCGGAATGGATCAACGGCCAGCTGGACAAGGTCCGCTCCGGGCTCGCTCGCATCGAGGACCAGGCAGCGAGGTTCGGCGAGCGCGTCGATATCGGCACCATTGCCATCGGCTGCGCGCTCGGCTATCTCGACCTGCGGTTCGCCTCGCTCGCGTGGCGCGAGCAGCATGCCGCGACCGCGGCCTGGTTCGCGCGCTTCGACGCGCGGGATTCGATGAGCGCGACGCGGCCCTGAATCTGGCGGCTAGCGCTGCTTCAGCGACGCCATGTCGATCACGAAGCGGTAGCGCACGTCGCCCCGCAGCAGCCGTTCATAGACTTCATTGATGTCCTGGATCCGTACCACCTCGACATCGCTGACGATGCCGTGCGCGGCGCAGAAATCGAGCATCTCCTGGGTTTCCGGCATGCCGCCGATCGCCGAGCCGGCGATGGAACGGCGTCCGCCGATCAGGCTGAATCCGGCCAGCGCCGGCTCGAGCGGCGTGAGGGCGCCGACCAGCGTCATGGTCGCATCGCGCTTGAGCAGCGCGGCATAGGGGTTCAGGTCGTGGCCGTTCGGGATCGTATTGAGCAGGAAGTCGAAGCTGCCGCCGTGGGCGCGCATGGCCGCGGCATCCTTCGAGAGCAGTACTTCGTCGGCGCCGAGACGGGCCGCATCGGCCGCCTTGCCGGCCGAAGTCGTGATCATGACCACGTGCGCGCCCAGGGCCCTGGCGAACTTGATGCCCATGTGCCCGAGGCCGCCCAGTCCGATGATCCCGACCTTGTGGCCGGCGCCGACCTTCCAGTGCCGCAGCGGTGAATAGGTCGTGATGCCGGCGCACAGCAGCGGCGCCACGGCCTCGAGCTCCAGCGCGCCAGGAACCTTCACGACGAAGCGCTCCTCGACGACGATCTGTTCGGAGTAGCCGCCGAAGGTCAGCCGCTGGCTGCCGCGCTCACGGTCGTTGTAGGTCAGCGTCGCGCCCGCGGTGCAATACTGCTCGAGCCCCTGCACGCAGGCTTCGCACTGCCGGCAGGAATCGACCATACAGCCGACGCCGGCATACTCGCCGACCCGCAGCTTGCGCACCGCGCTGCCGACGCCGGTCACGCGGCCAACGATCTCGTGACCGGGCACCATCGGATAGATCGAGTTGTGCCAGTCATTGCGGGCCTGATGCAGATCCGAGTGGCAGACGCCGCAATAGAGGATCTCGATCTGGACGTCGTGCGGGCCGGGCTCACGCCGGTCGATCGTGAACGGCGCCAGCGCAGCTTGCGCATGGGCGGTGGCAAAGGCCTTGACGGCTGGCATCGGGATTCACCTCGGGAGGCGTGCACGGGGGCGGGAGGCGCGAATTATAGGGCAGCGACGGCCCGGCGGCCGTGCCGCCGTCGCTCAGTCCGGGAGCGGTGCGCCGCGGGTCTCGAGGCTCAGCGGCAGCAGCAGCAGCCCGCACAGGAATGCCAGCGCGGTCATCGCGACGGGTCGACCGATGCTGCCATAGTGGTGCACGCCGGCGCCGATCAGGAAATTCACCCCGGCGCCGATGAAGCGTCCGAACGAGGTCACGACCGCGAAGGCCGTGGCGCGGATGGCCGTCGGATACTGCTCCGGCAGCCAGAGGCTGTAGATCGCGAAATTGCCGCCGAAGAACCCGAGCACGCATAGCGCCGCGATGAACGTCGCGAGTCCGCCCGGGAGCTGGAAGGCCCAGCCGAAGCTGAGCCAGATGGCGCCGGCCATGCCACAGAAATACAGTGCCAGCGTGCGGCGCCGGCCCAGCCGTTCTGCCAGCGCCGGCAGCGCCAGGCAGCCGAGACAGGTGGCGATCGACAGCAGTCCGGTACCGAAGGAGGCGAGCCTGGCGGCCTGCACGCCGCTGTGGCCGGCGGCGTGCGCCATCGCGATGATCGCCGTGGGTTCATACACGGTGCCGGCCCACAGTCCGATGATCGACACCGTGACCAGCCCGGCGTTGACCAGCGTGCGGGTGCGGTACGCGCCGGTGAACAGCATCCGCAACGGGCTGCGGCGCTCGCTGCCGGAGGCGGCTCGCTGCCAGCGCTCCGGCTCGGAAACGCGGGACAGCATGTACAGGGCCAGGAGCACCGGCGCACCACCGCACAGGAACATCGCGCGCCAGCCGAACGCGGCACCTACGGTGTAGTTCAGGGCCGCCGCCAGGAAGAAGCCCACGTAGTAGCCGGTCTGCAGGTAGCCGGCCCCCATCCTGCGCCGCTCTTCGGGCCAGGCTTCGGCGACGTAGGTCCCGGCCAGCGCCCATTCGCCGCCGATTCCGATGCCGGCGAGGAAGCGGAATGCGCCGAGCTGCCAGACGTCGTGCGCGAAGGCTGCGGCCGCAGTGAACACCGCATAGACGATCACGGCCGCCGCGAGCGTGCGGGTCCGGCCCCAGCGGTCGGCGATCGGACCCCACAGGAACGATCCGCCCCAGCCGGCCAGGAAGACCGCAAACAGGATCGAGCCGGCGAGCGCCACAGCGGCGGGAGAGCCGTTCATTCCGGATCGCGGCAGCAGCTCGCCGAGCGCTGGCGTGAGCACCAGCGCGAAGATGAAGGAGTCCATGCCATCGAGCGTCCAGCCGGCCCAGGCGGCCCAGAAGCCGCGGACCTGGGCCGGATTCAGCGGCGAGCGCACCGCAGCGGGTGTGGCCGTGGCGGGTGGCATGGCCGGGGCTTCAGGCCGACTGATACAGCGACGCGTACTGCTCGCGCAGCAGGCTCTTCTGCACCTTGCCCATCGCATTGCGTGGCAGTTCGGCGACGAACAGGATCCGCTTGGGCACCTTGTAGCGGGCGATGCGGGACTGCACCGCCTGGATGATCTCGGCCTCGCTCGCGGCGGCGCCAGGTCGTGCGACCACCAGCGCGGTGACGCCCTCCCCGAAGTCCGGATGCGGCACGCCGAAGACGGCGCTCTCGAGTACCGCCGGCAGCGCATCGAGCTCCGCCTCGACCTCCCGGGGATAGACGTTGTAGCCGCCGCTGATCACCAGGTCCTTCGCGCGGCCGACGATGTGGAGGTAGCCATCGCGATCGAACCGTCCGAGATCACCGCTGCGGAACCAGCCGTCGGCACTGAACTCACGCCGGGTCTTGTCCGGATCGCCCCAGTAGCCGGCACAGACGTTGGGGCCACGGATCTCGATGCCTCCTGTCGCGTCCGCACCCGGAAGGCCATGGCCGGATTCCGGATCGACGATGCGTATCTCGATGCCGGGCAGCGGTGGCCCGACCGTGCCGGGGACCCGGGGGCCGGCGTAGGGGTTCGATGTGTTCATCAAGGTTTCGGTCATGCCATAGCGCTCCAGGATGCGATGCCCGGTGCGCTGCTCGAATTCGCGGTGCGTCTCGGCCAGCAGCGGCGCGGACCCGGATACGAACAGGCGCACGTTCGCGCACGCGCTGCGTTCGAGCCCGGGCAGCTGCAGCAGGCGCGTGTAGTGGGTCGGCACACCCATGAACACGCTCACCTCCGGCAGATGATTCAGGACCTGCGCGGCATCGAAGGCCGCCAGCAGCAGCAGGCTCGATCCCGAGGCGAGCACGGTGTTGATCGCAGCAAACAGCCCATGCACGTGAAACAGCGGCAGTGCGTGCAGCAGCACGTCGCGCGCGCTGAACTCCCAGGCCGCGGCCAGCGTCGTCGCATTCGAGGCCAGGTTGGCGCGTGTCAGCATAGCCCCCTTGGAGCGCCCGGTGGTACCCGAGGTGTAGACGATGGCCGCGAGCGCACCGCCCTCGAAGGCGGCGCTCCCCGGCAGCGGCGCCGGTACGCGTGCGGCCAGGGCGGCAAGGGAACCCTCGCCGCGGGACCCCAGCGTCTCGAGATGCCCGATGCCGGCTGCGATGGCCACCGGCCGCAGGCGTTCACGCTCCGACGGGCGCACCACCGCCACGCAGGGCCGTGAATCCCGCAGGAAGTATTCGACCTCGTGGACCGTATTGGCCGTGTTGATGGGCACGTACACGGCACCGATGCGCAGGCACGCCACGTACAGCAGGACCGAATCGACCGACTTGTCGACCTGCACGGCGACGCGCTCGCCAGCGCGCACGCCAAGCTCCAGCAGGGCCGCGGCCAGGGCGCCGGAGCGCTGTGCGAGACCGGCATAGCTCAGGCGCACGCCGCCGGGCGTAGACAGGAACGGACGGTCGGGATCCGACGCGAGCACCTGGTCCAGCCATACGGAGGGGTCGGTCGCGGACTGCATGACGCGAATGATGCCATACCGGTGCATCGTCACGACCACCGCGCACCGGGCGGGTGCAATGTCGGGCTTCACATTTCTGTAACTTGCCGGGACCGGGAAGGGTCGCTGCCCGGAGACACTTTGCCGGACCCGAATTGCACGCCGACAATGCGCGCCTGGACCAGAAGCCGCACGCAACGTCCACTGCAATCAGAGCGAACCGAAAGCCATGACGCCCAAGAAACTGTCTTCTACCGCCACCGTCGTCCTGCTCAGCGGACTGCTGGCGGCGTGTAATTTCGGCTCGAATACCGATGCCGCCAGCAATGGAACGGCCAACGGCGCCAGCGTGTCCTCGAGCGGTACCTCCTCGGGGGGCACCTCCTCGGGCGGCGGTGGTTCTGGCAGCGGCTCCTCGGGAGGCAGCACTTCCTCGAGCACCAGCAGCTCCTCGGGCAGTACCAGTTCCTCCAGTGGCAGCACGTCCTCGAGCGGCAGTACTTCCTCCAGCACCAGCAGTTCCTCGGGCGGCAAGAGCTCCTCGAGCAGCAGCTCGTCCGGCGGTGGCAGCTCCACCAGCAGTGGCAGCACGTCCTCGAGCACCAGCAGCTCTTCCGGCAGCAGCAGTTCCGGTGGCAAGTCCAGTTCTTCGAGCAGCAGCGGGTCCTCGACCAGTTCTTCCAGCAGTTCGTCCGGCAGTTCGTCCGGCAGCTCTTCCGGCAGCTCCTCGGGCAGTTCCACCAGCAGCAGTTCTTCGGGTAGCAGCTCTTCCAGCAGCTCGTCTGGCGGATCCTCGAGCAGTTCCTCCGGCGGTGCGGCTGCGGGGCAGATCGTCGTGAATGCGATGTCGAGCATTGCGAGCATTACCGCCGACCAGCTCGGCACCAATCTCGCGGTCTGGTATGACGTGACGACGCCCGGACTGCAGTCGGAGATCGCGCCGCTGGGCGCGCACGTCGTACGCTGGCCCGGTGGCTCCTTCTCCGATACCTTCCACTGGCAGAACATGACCGAGTGCGATCCGGCCAGTTCGGGTAGCGGCTATACCAACGTTCCGACGTATTCGCTGAATTCGACGATGGCGAATTTCATGAACGACGTCGTGATACCGGGCGGCTACGACGTCGCGGTGACGGCAAACTACGGCACCAACGTTGCCTGCAATGGCGGCGGCACCGCGGCCGAGGCGGCGGCCTGGGTGGCGAACGTCAAGGCCAATGGCTGGAACAACCACGTCAAGTACTGGACGGTCGGCAATGAGGAGTTCGGCTTCTGGGAAGTGGACCTGCACAATCCGGCCAATGACGAGAATACCTACGCGGCGGCGGTCGGCACCAAGACCGGCAATGGCTACTACGCGCAGATGAAGGCGGCCGACCCGACCGCGATGGTCGGCGTGATCGTCGATGTATCCGGGCAGTTCCCGAACTGGGATCCCACCGTGCTGTCGAAGGCGGATTACGACTTCGTGGAGCTGCATTATTACCCGCAGAATCCCGGGCAGGAGAGCGATTCGTGGCTGCTGAATTCCAGCGCCTCGGATTACGCCACGCAGATCGCGCTGGTCCGGGCGGACCTCGCGGCGGCCGGGCACCCGAACACGCCCATCATGGTCGGGGAAGACAACTCGGTCGGGTATAACCCCGGTAAGCAGACCACCTCGATCGTCAACGCGCTGTTCATGGGCCAGAATCTCGCTGAAGGCATCAAGAACAACCTGATGGTCAGTACGATCTGGTTCGGGGACGGCGGTAACCAGAACTGCGGCAACAATATTTCCTCGAGCCTGTACGGCTGGCAGGACTGGGGCGCCTACGACCTCGTGTTCGGCAACACGCAGTACAGCTACAACGGCTGCAATGGCAAGACCATCGTGCCCGAAGGCACGCTCTCGCCCAGTGGGCAGGCCTTTGCGCTGACATCCAAGTTTGCCGTTGCCGGCAATTCGATGCTCGGTCTGAGCATTGGCTCGGGGCTCTCGAACGTGAAGGGCTATGCGGCGACCCAGGGCAGTGGCTACGCGCTGCTGCTGTTCAACCTGAGTCAGACGGCTACGACCACGGTCAATGTCGATCTCACCAATACGACCCGCAGTTCCTTCGTGGGCTCCACGCTGACCTATGGCAAGGCCCAGTACGATACGTCCCAGAACAATGTGTGGACCGCTCCGGTGAGCGCGAACCTCGGCACCGTCAACGCCTCCTCGGTCAGCGTGACGCTGCCGCCATTCAGCATTACCCTGGTGCAGCTGCAGTAACCGCCGCGGGACACCGGCTCCCGGGGCACTGGACGGTGCGCCCGGCGCCTGCGAGACTCGGGCAGCCATAGCCGGGGAGTCGAAGCGCATGCGCCATGCACCGCGGGCGGAACCTGCCGCCATCACGCGCCGGGAGTTCGTCCAGGCCGTGGCCGGCGCGGGCGCCGGGCTCGCACTCGCGCTGCGCCTGCCGGCGCAGGAAACCTCGCAGCCGCACGCCGCCGCCGATGCCGCTCCCCGTGCCCCCGCCGCCTTCGTGCGCATCGCCCCGGACGGGGCCATCACGATCACGACTCCGGCCGTCGAAATGGGGCAGGGCGGCCATACCGCGATGCCGATGATCCTGCTCGAGGAACTGGGCGGGGACTGGCGTGACCTGCGGGTCGAGGACGCAGCGGCCGCAGGAATCTACGACAACCCGGTGTTCGGGCAGCAGTCCACCGTCGGCAGCTTTTCGGTGCGCGGCTGGTACGTGGAATTGCGGCGCATCGGTGCCGCGGCGCGCGAGATGCTGGTCCAGGCTGCCGCGAGCGACTGGGGCGTACCTCCGGCGGAATGTACCGTGGCACGCAGCCGCATCAGTCACGTCCGCAGTGGCCGTAGCACTGGCTTCGGCAGCGTGGCCGCACGCGCGGCGGCGCTGCCGGTACCGCAGCAGCCGGCGCTCAAGGGCATCGCACAGTTCCAGGTGATCGGCGGTTCTCCTGCGCGCGTCGACATTCCGGTCAAGGTCGATGGCAGCGCGCAGTACGGCATCGACGTCGTGCTACCGCAGATGCTGTACGCGGTGGTACGCACCTGTCCGACCCTGGGCGGCAGGCTCAAGAGCTTCGACGACCGCGCCGCCCGTTCCATGCCCGGCTTTCATGCCACGGTGGCGTTGCCCGACGGGGTGATCGTCACCGCGCGTTCGTACTGGCAGGCCCGGAAGGCGCTGGAGCAGGTGAAGGTTGAGTACGAGCCCGGGGCACTCGCGACGCTCGACAGCGCGAGGGTCTCGCAGCTGCTGCACGCGGGCTTCGACGAGCCGGGCACGATCGCGCGTCATGACGGCGACGTCGCGGGTGCGCTCACCAGGGCGGCGCGTGTCATCGAGGCCGCGTACGAGGTGCCGTACCTGGCGCACGCCTGCATGGAACCGATGAACTGCACCGCGCGCGTGGATGCGGCCGGCTGCGAGATCTGGTGCGGCACGCAGTCCCCGCAGGCCGCCCAGCGCGCCGCTGCAGCGGTACTGAAGATCCCTGCGGAGCGCGTCACGGTGCATTCGATGCTGCTCGGGGGCGGCTTCGGGCGGCGAGGGGAGACCGACTACGTGACCCAGGCGGTGAGCGCGGCCCACGCCACCGGCCGGCCGGTCAAGCTGCTCTGGAGTCGCGAGGAGGACATCCAGCACGATTTCTACCGTCCGGCCGCGGCGATCCGCTTCCGTGCCGGCATCGACCAGGCCGGCAGACTCGACGCGCTGGACTGCAACGTCGTGACCTCCTCGAGCCCCTCGTTCCGCACCGGTGGCGCCCCGTTCTATACCGGCGGCGTCGCGGACATGAACTACGGCATTCCGAACCTGCGTGTCTCGGGCGTCGACAAGGACATCGGCATCCGCTTCGGCTTCTGGCGCTCGGTCAACGATTCGCACAATCCGTTCATGCTCGAAAGCTTCATCGACGAGATTGCGCATGCCACGAACCAGGACCCGTACCAGTTCCGGCGCGCGATGCTGCAGGGCGAGCAGGCCAGGCGCCAGCGGGCGCTGCTCGACCTGCTGGCCGACAAGTCGGGCTGGGGTCGGGCGCCCCCGGACACTTCCTCGGTATCGCGGCCTTCGGTGCCTTCGGCAGCTACATCGGCTCGGTCGTCGAACTGTCCGCACGCGGCCAGGCCCTGACGCTGCACCGGGTCGTGACCGCGATCGACTGCGGGGTCGCGATCCACCCCGACAACATCCGTGCGCAGCTCGAGGGCGGCATGGTCTATGGCCTGGCGGCCGCGTTGCGCGGCGAGATCACGATCGCACAGGGCGCCGTGCAGCAGCGCAACTTCAATGACTATCCGATGCTGCTGATGAAGGAGATGCCGCGCGTGGATGCCTACATCGTGCCGAGCACCGCCGCCCCGGGTGGCGTCGGCGAGCCCGGGACCGCGCCGATCGCCCCTGCGCTGGCGAATGCGATCTTCGCCGCCACCGGCATCCGCGTGCGCGCGCTGCCGCTGTCGAAGCAGAACTTCAGCTTCACTACGCTGCGAGCCTGACCATGTATGACCTCACGCTCAATGGCAAGCCTTTCACCGCCGACGTCGACGCGGACACCCCGCTGCTGTGGGTGCTGCGTGACGAGGCCGGGCTGACGGGTACGAAATTCGGCTGCGGCATGGGACTGTGCGGCGCCTGTACGGTGCTGCTCGATGGCGCGCCCGGCGCGCAGCTGCGTGCTGACGGTCGCGGCGGCGGTCGGCAAGTCGATCGTGACGATCGAGGGCCTGAGCCCCGGGCGCAGTCACCCGATGCAGCAGGCCTGGATCGCCGAGAGCGTGCCGCAATGCGGCTACTGCCAGTCCGGCATGATCCTCACCGCGGCGGCACTGCTGGCGCACACGCCCCATCCGACGGACGAGCAGATCGACGGCGCGATCACCAATATCTGCCGCTGCGGCACCTACAACCGCATTCGCAGGGCGATTCATCGTGCCGCCGGCGAATCCCCGCCGGCAGCCTGATTGCAGCCACTGCACGTCGGCAGACGCCTCTAGGGCAGGGCCAGCGGTGCGCCGTAACCGGTGAGTTCCAGGTAGCCGCGGCCGACCTCGCGGCCGTCCTCGCGTGCGCGCACCGCGCCTTCCCAGTACACCGCGCCGGTCGTGAGCCGGGTATCGTTCTCCTGGTCGTCCAGCAGCGGTTCGAGTGCCAGCAGACGCGGCCCGGCGCGCACCAGCCACGCGACCGGATAAGTGGTGCCGGTGCGCTGCGAGCGCCACGCCCTGCCAGGCGAGAAGCGCACGTCGGCGGGCCCCAGCACCTGCACCGTGCCCGCGGCGCTGCGCAGGCTGCCTCCGGCCCAGAGGCTCTCGCCGGCGCGGCCGCGGATCCGGAACGCCATCAGCGCGCCCCCATCGTCCAGGTTCACGGCGGTCCAGTCCCATCCCTGCGCCTGCGGGTCCAGGTACGCGCTGGACCATTCGTGATCGAGCCACGCTTCGCCCGTGACGCGCGCTCGCCGCGCCGCGCGCACGATGGTGCCGCGCACCAGCAGATGCGGCAGGCTGTAGTAGTAACTGGCCGCTCCCGTGGCCGCCTTCTGGCTGAATCCGGCCAGGCCCTGCAGCAGGGGCGGCTGGGTGGGCTCGAGCGTCAGTTCGAGCGCAAAATCCGTGGCCTCGAGCCGCGCCCGGAAGTTCCCGTCCTGCCGCTCGAGGCGCCAGTCGTCGATCCACACGTCGGTATCCCCGGATTCGGCTTCTGCGAGTCCGAGGCCGGCGCGCCGGATGCGCTGGTCCTGCCACAATCTGCCGCGCGCCGGATCGCTGATCGCGCAATGCGCGATCAGCAGCTGCCGGGGTGCGAAGGCGCTCGGATTGTCCTCCTGCACCGCCGGACGCGCCCGGAAGAACGTGATCTGGAACCCGAGTGGCGTCGGGCCGCGGGACTCGAGCCAGCCGGTGACGTACCACCATTCGAGCCCGAACTGCGGATGGGCGCCATGGTCCTGCGGAAAGCGCAGCGCGAGCCCCGGCAGCACCGGCGCGAGCGGTGGTGGCGGCTGCGCGGCGCCGGGCGCCGGCCGGACAGGCAGCGCGAGGGCGGCGCACAGCAGCTCGAGCGCACGGCGGCGTGTGGCCGCGGGCCCCTGCTTCACCAGTCCTCCCGGACGGCGCGAATCGCATCCTGGCTCATGGCCGCGCGTCCGCTCCACAGCGCGGTCAGGGCCGAGGCGCTGATCAGCGCGCTGGCCAGCACCCCGAGCTGCCACCACGGCACCGCCAGGTCGATGCTCCAGTGGAACGACTGCCGGTTGATCACGTACACCAGCAACAGGCTGAGCGCCATGCCGAGCAGCAGGCCGTACAGCACCGCGAGTGCGGCGAGCAGGATGCCTTCGCCGGCCAGCATCGCGAGCACCTGCCGCCGCAGCATGCCGATATGCCGCAGCATGCCGAACTGCGTGCGCCGTGCGAGCGCGGTTGCGCTCGCGGCCACGCTCACCCCGAGCAGCCCGATCAGCACCGCGATGGCCTCGAGCGCATAGGTGATCGCGAACACCCGGTCGAAGATCAGCAGCGAACGCTCGCGCAGCGCCGGTCCGGTGTAGACCTCCAGTGCGCTGCCTGGGGGCAGCTGGGCCCGGATCGCCGCCTCCAGCGCAGCCGCATTGCCATGCGGCAGCTGCCAGATCGCGGCCTCGGTCGCATCGTGGTCTGCGCTCAGCGCTTCATAGTCGGCCCGCCTGAGCACGATCGCGCCGCTGGAGCGCGCGTAGTCGCGCCACACACCGGCGACGTAGAAACGCTGCGTGCGCCCGGCCAGGGGCAGCTCGAGCCACGTGCCGGGCTGCAGGCCATACAGGTCCTGCACCGCCTCGGAGATCCACGCGGGCCGCGCGTCGGCCGGCCACGGCAGCGCCGCGGTGCGCACCAGTGGCAGGGTCTGCGCGGCACCGTCGGCCGTGAGCTCGCGCGCGATCAGCGCGACCGGCATACGGTCGGCGCGCAGCAGGATCTGGCGCACGCAGCGGAATTCGACGCGCGCCACGCCGGCCAGTCCGGCGATCAGCGCCTGCTGCCGCGGCGAGAACGCGCCGGTATCCCCGCCGGCCTGCACTCGCAGCTGCAGGTCCGCCGGCAGCAGCTTGACCAGCCAGGTCTCGAACGAGCCCCTGAACGAGTGCACCATGATGGCCATCGCGACCATCAGGCTGAAGCTGGCGATGACGGAGGCGAGACTCAGGGCCGCCACCCCGGCGCTGCCCTGCAGCTGCGCGACTCCCGTGTCGAGCACCACGACGCCGGTGTGCGGCAGGGCCCGGAGCAGCACGCGCAGCAGCCACGGTACGAGCAGCAGTGCCCCGAACAGCAGCGCCGCGATGGCCAGGTAACCCGGCAGCGGCAGCCCGCCCACGGCGGGCAGCCACGCGAGGACGGCGCCGGCCGCCAGCAGCGCGAGGCCCGGCGCACGCATCGGCAGCGCGCTGAGCACCGGCTCCGCATCTCCGGCGCGCAGTGCCAGCGCGGGCGCGCGACGCGCTGCCTCGTGCGCCGGCAGCCAGGCGCCCGCGCAGGCGACCACGGTACCGATCAGCAGGAACGCGGCGCTGCTGCCCGCATGCAGCGCGGCACCGACACCCTGCGTGGCCAGCTGGCGATTGCCGAGATCGGCGCCGAGGTAGCGCAGCACCAGGTGCGCGATCAGCGCTCCGAGCAGCACGCCGAGGATCGATCCGGCCATGCCCTGCAGCACCGCTTCGCCCAGCAGTGCGTGGCGCACCTGCGCGCGCGTGGCGCCCAGCGCGCGCAGCAGCCCGAGCGCGGTGCGGCGTCGCAGGACCGAGAGCGATTGCGTCGCGAAGATCACGAGGGCCCCCGTCAGCAGCGCGACCAGGGCCAGCATGTTCAGGTTGACGCGATAGGCACGGGTCGCGGTATCGGTGCGGCCGCGCTCGATCTGTGGCGTGACCACGACGACGCCGGGGGGAGCAGCGCCGCAAGGCGCGTGCGCAACGACTCCGCGTCGGCGCCGGGTCGCAGCTGCAGGTCGATCCGGTTCAGGCGCCCGAGTCGCTCGAGGGTCCATTGGGCCGCGCCGAGGTCCATGATCGCGAGCGCGTCGGCAAAGGCGCTGGACGGCAGCACGTCGATCACGCGCAGCGGTCTTGACGGCGTCGCCGACCACGACCGGCAGCGTGTCACCGGCCCTGAGTCCGAGGCCCTGGGCCGCGGCGCTGCTGAGCACCAGCGTGTCGTGCGCGAACAGGCGGGTGATATCGCCCCCCAGGCTTCCCATCAGCACCGGCTGCAGCGCGGCGGCGCGGAACGGATCGATGGCGAGCAGCCGTAGCGGGGTGTGGCTGCCCGGCAGCGAGAGCTGCAGTTCGAGTACCGGACTGGCCGCTTCGATCGCCGGGTCGCGGGCGAGGCGCACGTACAGCCGCTCGTCGAAACCGCTGCTCGGTCCGCGCACGATCAGGTTCGCCGTACCCACGATCCGGCGCGTCGCCTGATCGAACTCCTCGAGCGCCGCGCTGTGGACGAAGTACACGCCGGCACCGAGTGCGATGCCGATCGCGATCGCGAGCACGCTGACCAGCACGTGCCAGGGCTGCTCGCGCAGCTGTGCCAGTGCCAGGGTCCTGAGTCCGACCCAGCTCACGTGCAGCTCATCCGCCCGCATCATGCCTCGGCGAATCCGGACGCGGCCAGGTCCGGCGCGCGCAGCCGTCCGGACTCCAGGCACAGGATGCGATCGGCGGTGCGTGCGGCCGTCAGGGAGTGCGTGATCAGGATGCCGGCGGCACCACGCTCGCGCAGCTGCGTGCGCAGCAGCTGCAGCGCCTGCGCGGCGCTGCGCGCATCGAGGTTGCCGGTCGGCTCATCGGCCAGCACCAGCGGCGGTTCGTGCACCAGCGCGCGCGCCAGCGCGGTGCGCTGCAGTTCGCCGCCGGAGAGCTCGCGCGGATAGCGCTCCGCCAGCGCACCGATGCCAAGTCGTTCCAGGGCCGCCAGTGCCCGCGAGCGCCGCTCGCGGGCCGGTGCCCGCAGCAGGTCCAGCGGCAGCGCGACGTTCTGCCACACGCGCAGGTAGGGCAGCACGTGAAACGCCTGGAACACGAAGCCCATGCGAGCCCGGCGCAGCCGCGTGAGCGCATCGTCATCCAGGGCTCCGAGGTCGAGCCCCTCGAACTGCACGCTGCCGGCATCCGGCCGGTCGAGGCCTGCGATCAGGTTCAGCAGCGTCGACTTGCCGGCGCCGGATTCCCCCATGATCGCGACGTATTCCCCGGGTGCCAGTTCGAGGCTGAGCCCGTTCAGGACCGGCGCGCTGCCGCTGCGATAGCCCTTGGTCAGGTCCCGGAGGGCGAGCACGGTAGCCGGATTGGACACCCGCTCAAAGGTAGGCAAGTAGCGCCGGGGGCGCAAGGTGCCGCGCTGGCGCGTTCCGGCTGGGCGAGCATTGCCGCGCAGGTCCCGGCGCTACAGGGGCTGGACCAGCGACGGGTCGTCGTGGCGCGGGCTGTTCACACGCGGGCTCACGGGCCAGGCCACCATGCAGTCGGCCGGGTAGGGCTGCAGCAGCGCGTGTGCCTCCGCGGCATTGCCGGTGAGCCATGCGTCGTGGGCGGCGGCCGGAAGCATGGCCGGCATGCGCTGCTTGCCCGGTGCATTGTGGATCTCGGCCAGCAGCGCATTGGCGGGCATCGTCACGATCGTGCAGGACTCGATGACGAGGCCGTCGGCGCGCGTCGAGCGGTCCCACAGCCCGGCGAAGCCGAACACCGGCTGGTCCGCCGCGTGGGGCAACGGTATATCAATGCCCTGCAATTCTTGTTTATGCCCATGGCCACAACTACCTAATGGGACCACGGGATGAGCAAAAAAAACAAACAATTTCTCACAATCCTCACAATTTTTCTCAGCAACCCCCCGCCCCGGTCTCAAAAAAATAATTTCGGGAGCGTTATGCCCCCCCAAATTTTAAAACCAGTCTCCACCCCTGGTTGTCACCTATAAACTGCGCAGCAACTGTCGCCAATGCCACAGCGATGTATCACACGCTTCCGCTATCGCTAAGTTTTTAGTATTGCTACTTTAGCTGCAAAAAATCACTAATCAAGTCGCTAAAAACTTCTACGCTGCGTTGTCGCTAGACACTTCGGCCTTTGTCTTTGCTAAAAACTACTAGTACTGTCGTAAATTGTGTGTTGCCTTTTGTTGCTTGCGGCTACTGCAGCTGCCTTTCAATTTTTTATCATTTGCCAACCGAAACTGAACTGATCACTGATCACAGCATCGGAAATGTTGGCAGCATATATTACATTTTCTACACTGGTCTTGCTGCGTACATGTATCCAGCATCTACAATGTACTGCAGCTGGTAGGATTACAGCAGCTGCTGCTGTTCCTGATGCAGTTGCTGCCGTTGAGGTTTTTTCTTCTAATAACAATACGTCTGAAGTGGAGACAGAAAGTAACTGCTGCGACGACGTGGACCGACGTAAAGCCAAGTATCCACCGCGATTTTTCAGACACGGAAACCGCATGGTGGACGATCCGCATTCTACTGGCTGGCCGGTGTGGCGGCCTGCCAGGGAATCACTGATTGTCCGATCGTGATTTAGGTGATCGGGATTCGACGCTGTGGATAATACGCTTAATCGAGCTCTTATGCCCGCTACACACTGAGAATAACTTGTTCCAGAGCCAGGAATGTAGTTTTCTGTAAGGATTTTTGCTCAATTGAAAGTTTAAGTACGAGCGATTTTCAGAGTGACATGGCACTATCGGCGCGTAGCGCTTTGCTCTTGCCGGAAGACCAATCTCTTCAATAAAAATAGAAAAATGTCAAAAAATCATTATTTTTTATTCCAGTTGCTGCCTTTTTACTTTTTACTATCTCGTGGACCGTACTTGCCTAATGCGCCTGACAACGTCATGCTGGGCAGCCTCGATATAGTGGCTTCATGGGTAGTATGCTGCGCATGATTGTTGTGACGTCATCGGGCATAATAGACCGATGCGTGATTTCAAATCACAGTTTCCTTTAGGAGGAAAGTCAATAATAAAATAACTTCCTCAGCAACCAAACCTATAATGTTATGTCAGTGCCGCATTGGAAAAGTTGATGATGTTGTATTTTTCGTTGACATTCCTGCGTTAGAGGAATCCCGGGATTTGAAATCTCGCATCAGGCATAATAGCATTCAAATGTAAGATTGGGAATGGCTGATTATTAATTTCGACTAATTCGCGGCCCCATGTACTGGAAAATGAGACCACGCCAATATAGATATTGTGCTTCAAACGAGCATTGATCTTGCAAAAACTATTCCTCATTCGAGCATATTTCATTCCTGGTCTCTAACGGCATTAAATAAACGCTAAAGGCGATTCTAGTTTGCTGACCCAAATGAATCGACACTGCCTCCGATATCGTTGGTCAACATTATGGCTGTATTTACTGGAGGGGGGGTGGTTATTGCCTACCAACATATATGAAGGGTTTGTACATTACATAAACACAATTTTATAATTGAAGTAAATAAATAAGCATATTTTGAAGCACACAATGTAGTGCGCCCTTTCGCATTCTAAAAGAAGAAGGGTCACACCCACGAAAGATTTTAGGGGCTTGTAAATATTTGAAAGATTGAAGGTGCAGTAAATAAATAAGTAAATTATGTAGTTTGCAATGTCGTACTGTAGTGCGTCCCTCGTAATATTTTAAACATGGTTACGCTACTGGTCAACAGACAGCAGCAGCTATCATTATCGTTAGTGACATTAACAGAGAAGTGTCCACAAAGTGTCCAAAAAGTGTTGACATTGCGATACTTCGCGCCCAACGAGCTTAGGATTGAGTTGAGATTAACCTAATTAATTTGGTATGCTATCCAGATAGATACGCCAACGCCTTTAAGCGGGAATTGAACTCGAGAGGAAATGTTGAGTTTTGCAAAATCTGAGCAGATTCTGTTCATCTCCGTTGTTCTATTAATGCGTAAAGCAAAATAATGACTCGGTTCTTGGCCCGTTACCGTTTTCCTAGTACTTAAAGAAAAATAATGTCTTGGTTTTTGCCGACTTTAAACCGCCAGAAAATCGACAATAAAGGGACATCGTCGTGTCACAGAGGCCGTATAGAACAATCACCCGAATGCGTGTGCAACGGAGGGCAAGGCTTTATTGGAAGAGCGTCAAGACAAGGCTAGCTTCGAAATACTTTAAACTGCATGACTCGCAGTAATTCTCACCCATCCCCTTCTCATTTCCTCGACTTCCCCTATAATCACTCCCCTCTCCAGTATCCCGACTATCTCCATCTTCTCTCCCTTCCCCCCCACTTACTCGACTCCCACTGTCATCACAGCAATACAGCAACACTGCAAACTGACGATATATCAAGTAACGCATGCTAGATTTGAAGCTTCTAACGCTACTTGGACTGAGGTTACAGTTGGGATGAAGGTTAGTATTACGGGTGGGGTTAGGCTTCAGTCAGGGTTAGGGCTAACTTTGATGGTTTCTGCATCCACACCCAATGCAAAAAACAAATATCGCGTCGTGTACACGTTGGCGGCCGTCGACATCAATTGGGTAGTTTATTGTCAATTTACGTATACACCTGTCTCGCGTCTGCATTGTGCTAAAAATACGCTCTGTGGCACAGAGAAGAAAATTAGTTCCTCAGATCAGTTCTTCGCAGCTTCTACTCTTCTAGATTTTTTGTGCCCTCTAATTCTCAATTTAAAATTGATAACGTTTTTATAGGAAGCTCTATAGAACTAATTGTAATCTGCATGCCACATATTTTTAGCACAGTGGCCGTCGTGAAAATGGTGTATAGGCTATCCTGATTTGATGTCGTACGGATGACATTCTCCTAGGCTAACCTAACTTGATGTCGAACGGATGACATTCTCCCATCGTTTCGTATTATTCGCTAATATTGCCTTGACCTTCATAGACACCGTTGACCTTCACGGTCACCGTAGCTTACCGCTGTTCCATCAATCGATTGCGCCAAAAGGTAAAGTTTCACCAAAGACCATTGACATAATGCTACGTAAAATCTTATCT
>CAWIQV010000047.1:0-7080 GCA_963838275.1 uncultured Gammaproteobacteria bacterium
TCGAACATCGTGCCCCGGAACCCGGCGCAGGCCGGTCTGTACTGCTGGTCCGGTACCGATTATAAGAGACTTCGTGTACCACGCGCCGTCGATCGTGCTGATCCTGCTCCTGCTCGCGCTGCTGCTCGTGATCGCGTTCTCGGCCGGCACCGAAGTGGCGATGCTCTCGATCAACCGCTATCGGCTCCGCCACCGCGTCGGCGCCGGCGAAGGAGCGGCACGACTGCTCGAACGGCTGCTCGCGCAGCCCGAACCGCTGGCTCGGCGCCAACCTCGTGATCCAGGAACTCGCGAGCGTCGCCGCCTCGACCGTGGCGATCCTGCTGGCCCAGCGCAGCGGGGAGCGCCTGGCGGTACCGCTCACGATGGTGCTGCTGGCCGTCGTGATGATCGTGTTCTGCGAGCTCACCCCCAAGATCTTCGCCGCGGTGCATGCCGAGGGCGTGGCGCTGCGGGCGGCGTACATCTACCGCGTGCTGCTGTGGCTCACGCGCCCCGGTGGTATGGATCACCAGTCACATCGCGCAGGGCTTCCTGCGCGCTGGTCGGCGTCGACGCGGGCGGGCGAGGCCAGCCACGCGCTGTCGACGGACGAGCTGCGCACCGTGGTCGCGGAGGCCAGCGCGCTGGTGCCGCAGCGCCACCGCCAGATGCTGCTGTCGATCCTCGATCTCGAGCGCATGAGCGTCAATGACATCATGATCCCGCGGCAGGAGATCGCGGCCATCGATATCGCGCAGAGCTGGGAGGACATCCTCGAGCGGCTGCGCCAGACCCCGCATTCGCGCCTGCCGGTCTATGACGGCGAGCTGGACGACCTGGTCGGCATCCTGCACATGAAGCGCGTCGCCCAGGAGCTGGTGCGCGGCAGCCTCACGCGCGAGCGCGTGCTCGAACTCGCCGCAGGCAAGCGAGCCCTACTTCGTCCCCGAAGGCACCACGCTCACCCAGCAGCTCGCGCAATTCCAGCGCACCCGGCGCCGCCTTGCGTTCGTGGTCGACGAATACGGCGACATCGACGGACTCGTGACGCTGGAGGACATCCTCGAGGAGATCGTGGGCGAGTTCACGACCGACCCGGCGACCTTCACGCACAAGGACGCCCACCAGGACGCGGCGGGCAACTGGCATCGTGAACGCCAGTGCGACCATCCGCGCGCTGAACCGCTCGCTCGGCTGGCAGCTGCCGACGCTGGGGCCGCGCACGCTCAACGGACTGCTGCTCGAGAAGCTCGAGACCATTCCGGCGCCGGGCACGGCGCTGCGCATCGGAGACTATGACTTCGAGATCCTGCAGATCGCCGACAACGCGATCCGCACGGTGCGCGTGCGACGCACGCCGGTCAGGGCGACGCTGCCGGCGGCATGAAGGCTGCGGCCAGCGCCTCGGTCAGGTTGGCGACGCCATGCAGCGCCAGTCCCGACAGCGGCGCGCGCGGCACATTCTCGCGCGGCAGGATCACGCTCGCGAAGCCGAGCTTGGCGCAGCTCGCGCAGCCGCTCCTCGCCCATGCGGCACCGGGCGCACCTCGCCGGTGAGGCCGAGTTCTCCGAACGCGACCAGCGCGGCCGGCAGCGCGCGTGCGCGCAGGCTCGAGGCCAGCGCCAGCGCCACCGGCAGGTCGGTGGCGGTCTCGGCGATCTCGATGCCGCCCACGAGGTTCACGAACACGTCGTAGTCCGACAGCGGCAGCTCGGCATGTCGGCTCAGGATCGCTAGCAGCATCGACAGGCGGTTCACGTCGACGCCCTGCGCGACCCGGCGCGGCGCACCGAAGCGACAGCGGTCGACCAGCGCCTGCACTTCGAGCAGCAGCGGCCGTCCGCCGTCGCGTGCGACCATCACGATGCTGCCCGGCACCGGCTCGGGATGGCGCGACAGGAACATCGCCGAGGGGTTCCTGACCTCCCGCAGGCCTGACTCGGTCATCGCGAAGAAGCCCAGCTCATTGACCGGTCCGATAGCGGTTCTTGGTCGCCCGCAGCAGCCGGTAGCGGCTGCCCGCATCGCTCTCGAAGTAGAGCACGGTATCCACCAGGTGCTCGAGCAGCTTCGGCCCCGCGATGCCGCCATCCTTGGTCACGTGGCCGACGATGATGACCGCGGCGCCACTGCCCTTCGCGTGGCGCACCAGCGCCGCGGTGCATTCGCGCAGCTGCACCAGCGAGCCGGCGCCGGAGTCCACCTGCGCATGCTGCATCGTCTGGATCGAATCGATCAGCAGCAGCACCGGCCGGGCCTCGCGGGCCAGCTGCAGGATCGCGTCCAGTGAGTTGTCCGCGACGAGAACGAGCTTCGGACCCGTGAGCCGCAGGCGCTGCGATCGCAGGGCGATCTGCGCCACGGACTCCTCGCCGCTCGCGTACAGCACGGGTTGCGCGCCCGCCACGGCCGCCGCCAGCTGCAGCAGCAGCGTGGATTTGCCGATGCCCGGCTCGCCACCGAGCAAGGTCACGGAGCCGGGCACCAGTCCGCCCCCGAATACGCGATCGAGCTCCCCGAGACCCATTGCCAGTCGTGGCAGGGACGCAACGCCGTCATGCGCGCCCGCGAGACTGGTGCCATGGGCCGGCGCCGCGCTGATGGCCTCGCCCGCGGCCATGCTGGCCCGCTCCAGGGCATCCCAATCCCGGCATTGCGGACACTGCCCCTGCCATTTGAGCGCTTCGGCGCCACAGGCGCGACAGACGAAGGGCGCGGCCACGCGCGCCATCAGGTCAACCGGCCGGCCGGCCGCCTCAGGGATGCTTGACATGCGTCGCGCTGCACGGCCGCAACTGTGATCCGGGACGCGCATCGCGGCTGGCGCGATGCTAAGTTATATGTCCGGGCGTGGCAGGAGAGCACGGCAGGTGGACCGCGCAGGGACGGCGTGGACGACACGCAGCGCAGGGTGCTCCCAATGAAGGCATGGATTGAAATGTGACGCAGTTCAAGAATTCTCACATACACCAGCCGTGCCGGGCAGCTCCGGATCTATGAGCCTCAAGGGCAAAATGCGCTGTGTGGGTCAGACCGATGCCGGCCGGGTGCGCGATCATAACGAAGATACGATCGCCTATGACGCGGAAATCGGCCTCATGGTCCTGGCGGACGGCATGGGCGGCTACAATGCCGGCGAGGTCGCCAGCGGCATCGCCGTCAAGACGATCGTCGGGCTCGTCCGCGACGCGGTCGAGCGCGAGGACCTGCGCATCCATGACTCCACGGCGGGCCTGTCCCGCGCCTCGATCATCCTGCGCGACGCGATCATGCGTGCCAACAAGATCATCTTCCAGACCGCCCGCACGCAGCCGCAGTGCGAAGGCATGGGTACCACGGTCGTCGGGGCGCTGTTCTTCGACAATCGCATATCGATCGCGCACGTCGGGGATTCGCGGCTCTATCGCCTGCGCAGCGACGGCCTCGAGCAGCTCACGATGGACCACTCGCTGCTGCAGGAACTGGTGGATCGGGGCTTCTACTCACCCGAAGAGGCGCAGCGCGCCGCCAACAAGAACTACGTGACCCGCGCCCTGGGCGTCGAGTCCAATGTCGAGGTGGAAGTACAGGAGTTCCAGGTCCAGAAGGGTGATCTCTACCTGATCTGCTCGGACGGCCTGTCGGATATGGTCGAAGACGACGATATTCACTTAACGATCAGCACCTTTGGTGCTAACCTTGAGACAGCCACTAAGCAACTGATACAGCTGGGCAACGATAACGGTGGGAAGGACAACATTTCGGTTGTGGTGGCCGAGATCACGGAATCATTCCCCGCGCCGCGCGGAATCCTGGACAAGATGCTGGGCTGGTTCAGCTCCACCTGAGGCTAAAAGCACATGGCAAGGTTGATTCTGAGTCTGGACGGAGCCGTCCTCGCTGAATACAACATGAACAAGGAGCGCTATACGATCGGGCGTCTGCCGGATAACGACATCCGGATCGACAACCCGGCCGTCAGCGGGCACCACTCCCTGATCATCAATATCCTCAATGACTCGTTCCTCGAGGACCTGAACAGCACCAACGGTACGTACGTCAATGGCAAGCTGATCAAGAAGCATGCGCTGCAGCACGGCGATGTGATCACGGCCGGCCATCACCAGCTGCGATTCGTCGAGGACGACGAGGCCCAGCAGGACGAATTCGAGAAGACCATGGTGATCCAGCCCTCGGCCCGCCCGGTCGAGAAGCTGCGCGCCGCGGTCAGTGATCCGGTGGCGACTGCCTCGCGCCGCACACTCGGCAACGGCACGCCGGTCATCAAGAAGGCCAAGCTGCAGGTGCTGTCCGGCGCCTTCGCCGGGCGCGAGCTCGAGCTGACGAAGGCGCTCACGACGCTGGGCCGGCCCGGCGTGCAGGTGGCCGCGATCACGCGCCGCTCCGAGGGCTACTTCATCGTTCACGTCGATGCCGAGGTCGAAGACAACTTCCCGCTGGTCAACGGCGCACCGATCGGCGCGCAGGCCCGCAAGCTCGCCGACAACGACGTGATCCAGCTCGCCGGCGTGAAGATGGGGTTCTTCGAGGGCTGAGCGCGCTCAAGTCGCCCCGGGGCGCTCGGTCATGCGGTCCTGCAGCGCCAGCAGCAGGTCGTGGCGCGAGACCTCCCCCAGCAGCACCGGACTCCAGTTGCCTGCCACCACCGGCAGGCGCCTCGCGCGATGCGCGATGAAGACGTCGAGTGCATCCCCGAGCAGCATATCGGGCGTCAGCACCGCCGGGGCCGCGACCATGTGCGTGCGCCACCGTGACGTTCCCGTCCGGCGTCACTCCGCGCTGAGGACCCCGGACCGACGCCAGATCGAGTTCCCCGACCAGCTGCTGCTCGTCATCGACCACGTACGCACGCTGCGCCCCGCGTGCCGGCGCGCGCGACAGCGCCGCGCGCAACGGCTCGTCCCGCTGCAGCACCAGGGCCGGGGGCCGCACGAGCGCGCCGATCTGGCGCAGCCGCCACTCCGCATCCTGCTCGACCAGAGTGGCCCGCAGCGAGCGGGTGTAGACCGACTCGCCGCGCAGGTAGATGCGCGCCACGTAGTGCGCCGTCACGCAGGCCAGCATCAGCGGCAGCACCACGTCGTAGTCCAGGGTCATCTCGAAGATCAGCAGGATCGAGGTCAGCGGCGCATGGGTGGTCGCGGCCAGGAACGCGCCCATGCCGACCACGGCATAGGCCGGCAGCTGCGACAGCGAGTGCGGGTCGACCCGATGCAGCAGCGGCGCCGAACAAGGCACCCAGCGCGTGCGCCCATGAACAGCGTCGGGCGTGAGGATGCCGCCCACCGCGCCCGAGCCGACCGAGGCCGCGGTACTGACCAGCTTGGCCGCGAGCATCACGGCCAGCACCTGCGAGCGCGAGCTGCGCATTGAGCATGTCATTGACGACGCTGTAGCCATTGCCCCAGACCTCCGGCACGGCCACGCGAAATCACCCCGACGATGAGGCCGCCGAGCGCCAGCGTCGCCGGAGCGGGCCAGTGCAGCGCGCGGAAGGCGGCGCGCGCGCGCTCCAGCAAGGCCGAGGTAAGTCGGCGCGCCAAGTGCCCGCAGCAGCCACGCCGAGCAGCGCGTAGAGCGGCGAGTTCCCACGGGGCGCCGAAGTCGATGTGCGGCACCTGGTATACCGGTGCCGGCGCCGAGCAGCTGGCGGCTGATCGCATCCGAGACCACCGAGGCGACGATCAGCGGCCCGAAGCTCTCCATCGCGATCGAGCCGAGCACGACTTCGGCGACGAACAGCGCCCCGGCGATCGGCGCGTTGTAGGCCGCGGCGATGCCGGCGGCCGCGCCGCAGGCCACCAGCAGGCGCTGGCGCGGGATCGGGGCCTGGGTCCAGCGCCCGACCTGCGAGGCCAGCATGGCGGCCAGCTGCACCATCGGGCCCTCGCGGCCGATCGAGCCCCCCGAACCGATCGAAAAGAACGACGACGCGACCTGCAACAGCACTGCCCGACCGCCGAGCTGGCCATTGCCGACCGCGACCGCCTCCATGTAATCGACGCTGCGCACGGATCGCAGCACGCGCCCACCCGCCCACAGCAGCGCGCCGGCGCAGGCGCCCCCGATCGTCGGCACCGCGATGCGGGCCCACCACGGCAGTGCCGCGGCGGTCTCGACCAGCTCGGTCGAACGCCCGGTGAATGCGCGCTGTACCACCCGCACGCTGGTGCGAAACGCGACGCCCGATATGGCGCCGCCGATTCCGATCAGCGCGGCCCAGAATACGATGCCGCCGAGCTGGCCATGCCTGGCCGCCGCCAGCCCGGCGCGGAAGAAGCGCCGGAGTCGCTCGAGCGGGTGGCGGGCCTCAGGCCAGCTCAATCGGAACCCGCTGGCTCACGGCGCAGACCAGCTCATACGGCACGGTACCTGCGGCGGCCGCGACCTCCTCGACCGGCAGGCGCTCGCCCCACAGCTCCACCGGGTCGCCGAGCTGGATCGCGGGCAGATCCGTGATGTCCACCGCGATCATGTCCATCGACACCCGGCCAACGAGCGCGGCGCGATGCGCGCCGATCAGGACCGGCGCGCCGCTCGGCAGGCTGCGGGGCAGGCCGTCACCATAGCCTGCCGCGACGATCGCGATCCGTGCATCGCGCGGCGCGCACCATATCCCGCCGTAGCCGACGCGCTCCCCGGCTGGCACGTGCCGCAGCGCGATGACCGTGCTCTCCAGGCTCATCGCCGCTCGCAATCCGAAATCCGATCCGCGGCGATCGCCGAACGGACTGACCCCGTAGAGCGCCAGTCCCGGCCGCACCCAGTCGGCATGCGTGGCCGGCGAGCGCAGGATCGCCGCGGAATTCGCGATGCTCAGCTCGGGCCTCAGCCCCGCCAGCAGCGGCCGCAGCCGCGCGAGCTGCGCCTCCGTGACCAGACCGTCGGTATCGTCAGCGCACGCCAGATGCGTGAGCACGCGCAGCTCCCGCACCGGCGGCGTCAGTGCCGCGAGGCGCTGCCACGCCTGCGGAAATTCCTCCGGACGGAATCCCAGCCGGTTCATGCCGGTGTCGACCTTGAGCCAGACCGCCGGGCGCGCACCGCCGCGCCACGCCTCCAGCAATGCGATCTGCCGTGCCTGGTGCACCACCAGT
>CAWIQV010000048.1:0-12211 GCA_963838275.1 uncultured Gammaproteobacteria bacterium
GCAGCAGCAGACCATCGAACAGCTCGAGCGCTACATCCACAGCTAGCTCGCGCCTGGCGCCTGCTCCGCCGCTGCCGGATGGCTCGCGTCGGCCGCCGCTATGGCTTGGCCAGCCGCGCCGCGAGATGCTCGATCGCGAGCCGATAGCCATCCACGCCGAGTCCGGTGATCACGCCGGTCGCGGCGCTCGCGAGCAGGGACTTCGAGCGCCACTCGGGTTCACGACGATAGATGTTGCTGATGTGCACTTCGATCACCGGGCACACGCAGACCCGCAGCGCATCGAGAATCGGCACCGAGTGGTAGCAGAATGCCGCCGGGTTGATCACGATGCCGGCCGCGCGGCGGGCTTCCTGCAGCCACCCGATCATCTCGTGCTCGGCATTGGTCTGGCGCGCGATCAGTTCGAAGCCGTGGCGCGCGGCGGTGTCCCGGCACAGCGCTTCGACGTCCGCGAGCGTCTGGTAGCCGTAGACCTCCGGCTCGCGCTCTCCGAGCAGGTTGAGGTTCGGTCCGTTCAGCAGGTAGATGCGTGCAGCCATGGCGACTCCTGGGCCCTGGGGCGGTATCTTATGCCAAATGCACCCTCGCAAGTTCGTACACCGGTGACGACGCGGACGGTGGGATGCCGCAGCCATCCGGCCGAGACAAATAATTCACAATAGAGATTGATCGATACATTACCGTACGCTACGGTACGTTCACGCTCGGCTTCAAGTCGGTCTCGGTCTCATTCATCCGCCTAGAACATGCCGCACGCACGGCAGCGCTGTCACAGCCATGGGAGCCTAAATGTCGAATCCATCGACTCGTCACAGTGATCCGAGCTCGCCGCGCGGGTCCGATGCGAGGGCCTCCGCGCGTTCACGTCGGGTCTTGCCGGCGTTCGCCGGCGCGGCGCTCCTTGCCGCGGTACTGACGGGCTGCGGCGGAGGAGGTGGCGCGAGCACCAACACGGTCGTCGTGCCCTCCGGCACCGTATCCGGGTCGGCAGCAAAGGGTCTGCTGCTCAATGCGCCGGTGAACTTCTACGCGGTGGGTAGCAACGGAGTCGTGGGGACGACGTCACTCGGAAGCACGCGCACCGATTCGACCACCGGCGCTTTCTCCAGCACCATTTCGAGCAGCGGGCCGGTGGTCGTAGCCGTCACGACCGATGGCTCGACACAGATGCTCGACGAACTGTCCGGCGTGGCGGGCCCGGCACCATCGGGCCTGGTGTTGCACGCGGTATTCGACAGCCTGACGAACCTGCAGCCGGTCGCCGTCACACCATTGACCGAGATGGCCTATCAGACCGCCACGGCCTCGACCGGAGGATTGACCACCACGAACATCGATGCGGCCAATAACGCGGTCGGTACGCTGTTCCTCAATGGTGCGCCGATACTCTCGACGCTGCCGGTCTCGCTGGCGAAGTTCGCGACGGCCACGGTCGCGCAGCAGGCGCAGGCGAAGCTGCTCACGGCGCTGGCCGTCGCGTCGAACGCCGGCACCGCGACCGGCGCGTCCGGAAATGCCTGCAGCGGCACCTACGCCCAGGAACTCGTGTGCATGATCGGAGGCCTCGGTGGGCTGCTGAAGGCCAATGGCGCCGGCAGCATCGCGCTGACCGCCAACGCCGGCTATCTTTCATCGGCGTACGCCAGCCTCGATACCGATACGGTCACGGTCAATGGCGGGCAGCTCCCCTCCGTGCTGGGTCTCGACAAAGCGACCACCGCGGAAACCGCGCTGGCAACGGCCTTCCAGCAGCAAGACCCGCTGCCTGGCTTCTCGGCCGGTGCGACGCCACTCGCTAATACGAAAGCGCTGGTCGCCAACATCCGCACCAACATCCTGGATCAGTCCACGACCCAGAGCTTTGGTTACCAGCCGACGTTGAGCGCTCTGAGCACCGACCTGAAGCAGAACGTCGCACCGGTTCTGGAGGGCACGACTTCGCTGCTCGGATCCGCATACATCGCTGCCGGACTGATCCAGCTCGGTCAGGCCACGAGTGCCGAATACGGTGTCCTCTCGCCGTACCTGAACGGCCCGGCGGGCATGGCGTCGGATGCGAATGGCAATATCTACCTCGCCAGCTTCAACAACAACGTGGTGCTCAAGCTCGCCGCTTCCGGCGGCGCCGTCACCCTGTACGCCGGGATCCCGGGACCACCTCCGGCGAGTCAGACGAATGGCGCCGCCGCGCAGGCGACGTTTGGGTATCCGCTCGGCGTGACGGTCGATTCGGCCGGCAACGTGTTTGTGACCGACCTCGGGACGGTCCGCGAGATTTCGGCCGGGGGTACGGTCAGTACATTGGCGAGTGGCCTTCAAATTCCGACTGCAATCACAATCGATGGGTCGAACAATCTGTGGATCCTGGACTCGGGCGCTATCGAGAAAATCGGCCCGGGCGCCGTGGTCACGACGCTGATCTCTACAAGCAGCTGCAGTACGTCCACCTGCATCGGTACCGATATGCAAGGCATCGCCGTCGACGGCAGCGGCAATCTGTACGTGACGCGCAGCAAGATGCAGGTCGTCCAGAAGATCACTCCGGCCGGAACGGTCAGCGTGCTGGCGGGTCAGTTTGGGGTACGCGGGGACAGCGATGGCACCGGCAGCGCCGCGGCGTTCAGCGGGCCGCACGGCATCACGATCGATGGCGCTGGCAACCTCTACGTGAGCGACACCGGGAATGCGGCGATTCGCAAGATCACGCCGGCAGGTGTCGTGACGACCGTCGCGGCAACGGCGAACTCAACCGCCGCGACGGCCGCCAATGCCTTTGGCGGGATCCTGGGCCTGGCACTCGGTAGCGGCGGCACGATCTACGTGTCGGACAATGCTCAGAACGCCATCAAGCAGGTGTCGACGGCAGGGGTCGTGAGCACGGTTGCCCATGGAACCGTCATGTATCAAGGCAACTGCGGCTACGATCCGATGGGCCTGAACACCGCCGCCAATGTGGCGCTCTGCCGCTACAACGGTGCCGGGCAGGATCAACTGCTGCTGACGCTGACGCTGACGATGACCGGCGCGGGCACTTACACGGTTCAGACCCAGCCCCTGACGCCATCCCCGGGCGCCAGCCCTGCCAACCAGATCCTCGCCAATTACGCATTGGTCTCCAGTGCGGCGCCGTCTTCCGCGGAGTTCAATGTGACCGCCACTGCGGCCGGTGCCCAAAGCGCGAGCTTTACCGGGCCCTACTACGTGTCGGCTGCCGGCGGACAGATCACCGGTGCGCTCAATGCCGCGGAATCCTCGAACTGGAATCCGTCGACCGCCACCGGAACGATCACGCTCGGCGGGACTTTGTCAGGGGGCAGCGGCGGCGTGTCGCTGGTCAATGCGACGATCGGCAGTGACACCTCCATTACACTGCAGGACGCAGCCCTCAAGACGTATCTGACCGCGCAGCGGGCAACTCCGGAACTGGTCAGCGCCGCACAGCTGTCCGGCACCGTGGACCTGAAGAACCTGACCACCAATGCGTTTTCGTACGCCGCCATGGCGACCGTCGGTGCTCCGGTCACCGACAAGTCGCAGACCCTGACGGTGCCGAGTTCCGTGAACGTGACGGGGTCGATCAGTCAGATCGGCTCCGGTGGCACGACGCCGATCTTTGACGGGTCGGCGAGCTTTGATATCCAGGGGTTCCCGGCATTCGACATCACGCAGCCGTACGGTGCGGCGAATTTCTTCACCGTGCAGGGCCAGGTCAATGGAACGCTGTCCTTCGGCGGTGGTCGCACGCTGACGGTCAGCGCAGCGGTCAACGGTAGCCAGAAGACGCCCACTCCAACGACGCCGGATTCCCTCATGGCGACGTACAGCTACACGACGCCCTCGGGAACCGCGCAGCTCAATGCGACCGGGCAATACGATGCGACCAACGGCTTCAGCGGCAGCATCACCAACAATGCCGGCGTGACGATCGCCGTCAAGGATCCGATCGGGGGCACATGGTCCGGCACGGTGACGGCCAGCGGCACCGCTACCGCGACGATTCAGGGAGGCTTCGTATACTACAGCGACAGTACCAGCGAGTCGCTGTTCTAGCCGCCGCAGTGAATGAGTTCGGGCATCCGGTGGGCGGCTGCTGCGGCGCTGGCGTTGACACTACGCCCCGCGATCGCCCTGGCGCTGGACCTCACGGCCGGCTCGGGGGCTGATCAGAGCTGCCCGCCGTCCGCACGCTCGCTCGCGCTCAGCGCCGCGGCGATTGCGTATACCCAACCGCTACCGGTACTTGCCATAACCGATTATGGCAATGGGCGTTACCGGCCGGGTGCAGGAGACAACCTCGGAGTAGGCATCGCGTTCGGCGAGCTCAGTGGGGACGTCAACGGCTGGTGCGCCGGCATCCTGTATCGGGTCGAATATCACGCACAGGCCTCGAAGGACCTGCTGGATGTGCTGGTGGCCAATCACTTTGGCAACACCTTCGACGCCGGTCGAATCTACAGCCTTTATCTGTCGGAGAAATCCTTCAAGGCGGACGGTCTGCGGCTCCGCAAGACCCTGGACTTCGCGTTCGCCGACCGATGGTCCGTGACCCTCGGCTTTGGCGCGTCCCTGCTGCACGCCAGCGAAGGCGAGGAGCAGTCGCTTACGGGCCAGGTGACCGCGACGTCACCGAACTTCGCGGTCGGCACCGGCTCCTGGCTGCAAACCGTCACCGACATCAACTACGCCGACTTCAATCCGTTCGTGGCACCGGGAAATCCGCGCGGCATCGGCTTTTCCAGTGATCTGGAGCTGCAGCTGCGAGCGCCAGGCGGCGTCCAGCTGGACTTCACGGCGATGGACCCGCTGGGTCGCATCTACTGGTCGGAAGTGCCGCGCGAGTTCCAGACGCTCAATACGGCCAGCGTAGCCTATAACGCGAATCTCGATCGCGAGGCGTTCGTCAACGGTGTCGAGTCCCGCGTCGCGTTCGTCGAGACGATCCCGGCAAAGATCGAGTTGGTTGCGGAATTTCCGGTCACGGCGCGGTGGACCCTGCAGATGCAGGATGACTGGGTCGATGCGGCACAATTCCCGGCCGTCGGCACCGCGTATCTTGGCGGATTCGGGACGGCGCGCCTGCAGTACGACCTGCGGACCCAGGCAGTCAGCGTCGGCGGTGTCTGGCGGCTCTTCAGTGCCTCGATCACCAGCAATAATTTCCACTTGCAGCGTGCATCGGCACTGGGCGTCGCCCTGCACGCCGCGCACAGCTGGTAGTCGGCACGAGCAGGCAGGGGGTGGAGCGGCTCCTGCCGCCGCCGGCTCAGGGTTCCGGTTCGGGATAGCCGACCGACTGCGCAAACAGCACGCGCTGTGCGGGCCCCAGCCGTAGCCGGTGGGCGAGCCCCGGCCGGTCACAGTTGTGGAACCAGGCGGCGAGTTCCTGCGCCGCGGCGAACAGGTGGACGTTGCCGGCGATCATTCCGGTCGCGACATGCGCATAGGACAGCTGTACGTCGGGATCCTGCAGTCCCGGCTCCTGGTAGCCGCGGGAGTAGGTGAGCCGGTCGAGATCCGCGACGAAGATCAGCTGTACCGGCGCGGAAGCGGCGACGCCGCGCTGCCCGGGTGTCAGCGCACCGGCGCGCAGGTCGCCTTCGACGACCGGGAGCAGCACGTGCCGCGCGGCGTCATAGAGCCACGCCCGGTCCGGCAGTGCGACGTAGAGGTCGATTTCCTGCGAATTGCTGGCCGACGCCGCCGTTCTTCCGGGCAGGCCGGCGGTCGCGACCGGCCGGTTGATGCCCCACGCGCACCACAGCAGGTTCGATAGCACCTGCAGCGGCAGCGGCGCATTGCTGATGCGCCGCGTGGTCCTGCGCTGCGCGAGCGCGTCGAACACGGTGCGGTCGCGCTCGACGCCGGGCGGCGGCAACGCGATCGGTGGCGGCTGGGCGGGCTCTGGCGGTGGAGAGTTCATGCCTCGATCCTCGAAACAGGTCGCATTGCGAACTATCACATTCCCGCCGCGGCCGCGCGCTTCGGCAACTACGTAGGGGCGCGGGTGCAGGTCTTTTGTACCATGCCGCGCGTGCACGCAAGAGGCAAGCGATGAACGAAACCTACAACGACAAGGTGGTACGGCAGTTCGCGATCATGACGGTCGTCTGGGGCATCGTCGGGATGCTGGTCGGCGCCTGGATCGCGGCCGAGCTGTACTGGCCGCAGCTGAACTTCGACGTGCCGTGGCTGACCTACAGCCGCCTGCGGCCGTTGCATACCAACGCGGTGATCTTCGCGTTCGGTGGCTGCGCATTGTTCGCAACCGCGTATTACGTGGTGCAGCGGACCTGCCACGTACGGCTGTTCGGCGACCGCCTGGCTGCGTTCACGTTCTGGGGCTGGCAGATCGTGATCCTCGCGGCAGCGATCAGCCTGCCGCTCGGCATCACGCAGGGCAAGGAATACGCGGAGCTCGAGTGGCCCATCGACCTGCTGATCACGGTCGTGTGGGTGGCGTTCGCGGTGGTGTTCTTCGGCACGCTCGCGATCCGGCGCGTCAAGCACATCTACGTCGCTAACTGGTTCTACGCGGCGTTCATCGTGACCGTCGCCGTGCTGCACATCTTCAACAACCTCGCGATACCGGTGACGTTCACCAAGTCCTACGTGATCTACGCCGGCGTGGTCGACGCGATGATGGAGTGGTGGTACGGCCACAACGCGGTGGGATTCTTCCTGACCGCGGGCTTCCTCGGGATGATGTACTACTTCGTGCCCAAGCAGGCGCAGCGTCCGATCTACTCGTACCGCCTCTCGGTGGTGCACTTCTGGGCGCTGATATCGGTGTACATGTGGGCCGGGCCGCATCACCTGCACTACACCTCGCTGCCGGACTGGGTGCAGTCGCTCGGCATGGTGTTCTCGGTGCTGCTGCTCGCGCCGTCCTGGGGCGGCATGATCAACGGCATCATGACGCTCTCGGGCGCATGGTACAAACTGCGGACCGATCCGATCCTGAAGTTCATGATCACGGCGCTGTCCTTCTACGGCATGTCGACCTTCGAAGGGCCGATGATGGCGATCCGGACCGTCAACGCGCTCTCGCACTACACCGACTGGACGATCGGGCACGTGCATTCCGGCGCGCTGGGCTGGGTGGCGATGATGACGATCGGCTCGATGTATCACCTGATCCCGCGACTGTTCAATCGGGAACAGATGTACAGCGTCAAGCTGATCGACGTGCATTTCTGGATCTCGACCATCGGTGTGGTGGTCTACATCGCGGCCATGTGGAGCGCCGGGGTCATGCAGGGACTGATGTGGCGGGCATTCAATGCCGACGGCACGCTGACCTACAGCTTCGTCGAGAGCCTCAAGGCGACCTACCCGTTCTACCTGGTGCGGCTGATCGGCGGACTGCTGTTCCTGTCCGGTATGTTCCTGATGGCCTACAACGTCTGGATGACGATCCGCAACGAGAAGCCGGTGCCGGTCCCGGTGCGCGCGGCACTGCCCGCCGGAGCGGCAGCATGAGCCACGAGAGCGTCGAGAAGAACGTCAGCCTGCTCACGGTGCTGATCGTCGCCGTGATCAGCGTCGGCGGACTGGTGGAGATCATCCCGCTGGCGGCCGGGGCCTACGCGAAGCAGGGCGACGTCCAGGTCCAGCCGCGCGATCCGCTGCAGCTGGCGGGCTTCGACATCTACGAGCGCGAAGGCTGCTACAACTGCCATTCGCAGCAGATCCGCCCGTTCCGCAGCGAGACCGAGCGCTATGGACCCTATTCCGTGGCCGCGGAGTCGCAGTACGACCACCCGTTCCAGTTCGGGTCCAAGCGGACCGGGCCCGATCTGGCGCGCGTCGGCATGCGCTACAGCGATGACTGGCATCGCGTGCATCTGAACAATCCGCGCGACGTGGTTCCGGAGTCGAACATGCCGGGCTATCCGTGGCTCGCGCGCAGCACCATCGACGGCGCGCTGGTGGCGAAGAAGATGCGTGTGCTGCGGATGCTGGGCACTCCGTACACCGACGCGCAGATCGCGGCGGCCCCGGCGGCCGTGGCCGGCAAGACCGAGCTCGATGCGCTGATCGACTACCTGCAGTCCCTGGGCACCGCGCGGCCACGGGGCTAGGGGAGGGGACATGAATCTCGTCAGGAGCCTCACGACGGTGGCGCTGTTCCTGCTCTATCTCGCGCTGTGCGCGTGGACCTGGAGCCAGCGACGCCAGGCGGAGTTCGACGCGGCCGCGCAGATTCCGCTCGATCCTGGCAGCGACGGCCAGAGCGCCACCGGAGAGCAGCGATGATGTCGAGCGGATTGAGCATGGTCGTCACGGCGCTGGCACTGCTGAACGTGATCGGCTGCGGCTGGCTGGTGTGGTGGACCACGCGGCCGCGCACGCACGAGGTCGGCAAGGGCGAGGTCATCGATCACGTCTGGGACGGGGACCTGCAGGAGCGCAACAACCCGCTGCCGCGCTGGTGGCTGCTGCTGTTCTTCCTGAGCATGGGGTTCTGCTTCGTCTACCTGGCGCTGTTTCCGGGACTGGGCACCTATCGCGGCCTGCTCGGATGGAGCAAGGAGTCGCAGTATCGCGAGGAGATGGCCGCGGCCCACGTAAGGTATGACCCGATCTATGCGAGCTTCGCGGGCCGCACGATTCCCGATCTGGCGGCCGATCCGCGTGCCATCGCGCTCGGGCGCAGCCTGTTCCTGAACAACTGCACTGCCTGCCACGGCTCGGATGCGCGCGGCGCGACGGGATTCCCGAACCTCACGGACGCGGACTGGCTGTACGGCGGTACGCCCGAGCAGATCGTCGAAACCATCACGCACGGGCGCCAGGGCGTGATGCCGGCGCTCGGTCCGGTGCTCGGCGATCAAGGCGTGCAGGAAGTGGTCTCGTACGTGCTGTCCCTGGGCGGTCGCGCGGCGCCTGCCGAGCAGGTGGCGGCCGGCAAGGCGCGCTTCGTGTTGTGTGCCGCCTGTCACGGTCCGGACGGCAAGGGCAACCAGGATATCGGCGCGCCGAACCTGAGCGATGATATCTGGCTCTACGGCGGGTCGCGCGCAGCGATCACCCGGAGCGTCACCGACGGTCGCTCGGGCAAGATGCCGGCGCATGACTGGATGGGCCAGGACAAGATCCGGTTGCTCGCCACCTACGTGTACAGCCTGTCGCGCGGGCATTGACCGGCATGGGCACCGAGGCGCCTGGGGCCGGCGGCGAGCTGCTCGACACGGGGCGCGGTGCCAATGTCGCGCTGGTGCTGTGGCCGTCGTTTCTCGCCGCCTGTGTCGCGAGTCTGCTGTTCTTCGCGGCCGTCGATCCGCAGCTGCTCAGCGATGCCGGGCCGCGGGTGTTCGCCGACCTGAGCCGCGAGCAGGGCTATGCACTGGGATTCCTGTTCTTCTGGATCATCGCCGCGCTGGCGAGCGCCGTCAGCGTGTTCCTGATCCGCACCCGCCGTCCCTCACCGCGATGAGCGCGCCGCATCCCGCGCCGGATCCTGTGGCCCAGGCTCCGATCGCGTTTTACGCGGCCGCCGAGAAGATCTATCCGCGCGAGGTCAAGGGGCGGTTCGCGCGGCTGCGCCAGGCCGCGGTGGTCGCGCTGCTCGGGCTCTACTACGGGGTGGCGTGGCTGGACTGGAATGGCCACCAGGCGGTGCTGTTCGACCTGCCGGCACGCAAATTCCACCTGTTCGGCCTGACGCTCTGGCCGCAGGATTTCGTGTACCTGGCGACGCTGCTGATCATCCTGGCGCTGTCGCTGTTTTTCTTCACCGCACTCGCCGGTCGCCTCTGGTGCGGCTATGCCTGCCCGCAGACGGTGTGGACCGAGCTGTTCGTCTGGATCGAGCAGTGGACCGAAGGTTCGCGGGCGCGCCGCATGAAGCTCGACCGGGGTCCCTGGACGCGGGAGAAGATCCTGCGCAAGGGAGCCAAGCAGCTGCTCTGGATCACGCTCGCCGCGTACACCGGATTCACCTTCGTCGGCTATTTCCTGCCGATCCGGACGCTGGGTACACAGCTGCTCGCCGCCGCCGTCGGCGGCTGGGCGCTGTTCTGGATCTTCCTGTATTCGCTCGCGACCTATGGCAATGCGGGATTCCTGCGCGAGCAGGTCTGCAAGTACATGTGTCCGTACGCGCGCTTCCAGAGCGCGATGTTCGACAAGGACACGCTGATCATCTCCTACGACGACGCGCGCGGTGAGCCGCGCGGCGCGCGGCCGCGCGGCAGCGATGCCCGGTCCCGGGGCCAGGGCGATTGCATCGACTGCACGCTGTGCGTGCAGGCCTGTCCCACCGGCATTGACATCCGCGCCGGCCTGCAGTACGAGTGCATCGCCTGTGCGGCGTGCATCGATGCCTGCGATGCGGTCATGGACCAGATGGGCAGCGCGCGTGGGCTGATCCGTTACACCACCGAGCATGCCACGCATGGCCGCACGACCCGGATCCTGCGGCCGCGGATGCTGGTCTATGCGCTGCTGCTCAGCTGCGCCGTCGCGGCGCTGGTGTATGCGCTGGGCACGCGCACGCCGCTGATCCTGGATGTGATCCGGGACCGCAACGCGCTGTATCGGGAAGTGCACGGGGATCGCATCGAGAACGTCTACGTCCTGAAGCTCATCAATCTCGACGACCGGGTTCACCGCTATCGACTGGAGGTATCAGGCATGGAGGGACTGGAAATCGCGGCTCCGCAGGGGGAGATCGAGGCGACACCGGGCAGCGTGAGCACGATACCGACCCGGCTCGAGGCACCGGAAGCGACCGCAGGTGGGGTGCATCACATCCTGCTCTCGCTCCAGTCCGTCGACCAGCCGCGCATCGGCGTGCACGAGAAGGCGCGGTTCATCGGACCGATGCCATGACGCCGGCGCGACCCTGGTACCGGGAGTTCTGGCCCTGGTTCGTGATCAGCCTGCTGATGAGCGCCGTCATCGGCAGTTTCGTGAGCGCCTACTTCGCCGTGCATACCACCGACGTCGTGCTCGAGCACGCCGACGCTTCGGACTAGCAGCCCATCGCATGGTGGTGAACACGCCCCCGGCCTGTTTCCACTGCGGTGGACCCGTACCCCGCGACTGCCCGTGCGCGGTGCGGGTGGCGGGCGTGTCACGGCCGGTGTGCTGCAGCGGCTGCGAGGCGGCGGTACATCTGGTGCTCGCGCAGGGACTGGAGCGCTACTACGAGTTCCGCTCCGGCAGCGGCGCGCTGCCGCCGCGGCCTGGCCGCGACTGGTCGGGCTTCGACCGGGAGGCCTCGCTGCGGCGCTACACGCACCTGCGCAGCGATGGCGAGCGTGCCTTGAGCCTGCAGGTCGATGGACTGCACTGCGCCGCCTGCGGCTGGCTCATCGAGAACAGCCTGCGCCGGCTTGCCGGCATCAGCGCGGTGCACGTGAACGCGGCAACCGGCCGCGCCGAGCTGCGGTTCCAGCCGGCGCGCGTGGCGCTGAGCCGAGTGCTCGAGCGCATCGATGCGCTGGGATTCCAGCCGCATCCGTTGAGCTTCAGCTCCAGCGGGCCGGACGGCGCTGCGGAGCGTCGCGATGCGCTCAAGCGGCTCGCGGTCGCCGGCTTCGGCATGATGGAAGTGATGACCTATGCCGTCGCGCTGTACGCCGGCGCCTTGCAGGGCATCGCACCGGACATCGAGCAGTTGCTGCGCTTCGTCAGCCTGGTCGTGGCCACGCCGGTGGCGCTCTATTCGGCACGGCCGTTCTATGACGGCGCCTGGCGATCGTTGCGCGCACGCACGCTCGGCATGGACGTCCCGGTGGCGCTGTCGATCGGCAGTGCGTACCTGTGGAGCGTCGCGGGCGTGCTGCGCGGCAGTGGTGCGGTGTATTTCGACTCGGTCGTGATGTTCACGTTCTTCCTGGGGCTGGGACGCTACGCCGAAATGACGCTGCGCCAGCGTGCCGGCCTGCAGCAGGACGCCTTTGCACGCATGCTGCCCGACAGCGTGCTGCGCGTCGTCGGCGAGGCCACGGAGCGGGTGCTGCCCGAGGAGCTGGTCGCGGGGGATTGCGTGCGGGTGCTGGCCGGCGAGCGCATTGCCGCCGACGGCGAAGTGCACAGCGGCGCCACCGAGGTCGACGAATCGCTGCTGACCGGGGAATCCGCGCCGCAGGTCCGCGGCCCAGGCGACCGGTTGATCGCCGGCAGCCTGAATCTCAGCGGCGTGGTCGAGATGCGCGTGCTGCGCGTGGGCCCGGATTCGACGCTGGCGGCGATCTCGCGC
>CAWIQV010000049.1:0-22789 GCA_963838275.1 uncultured Gammaproteobacteria bacterium
AAGCTTAAATGTCTAATACTAATAAAAGCTGAAGGCAATCAAATATAACAATGCAAGATGTCTGGATAAAGATTAGTAGGTGGCGTTATAGTAACTTGTTCACCATTAGTTAATTTTAGATAACCCGATACGGTACATTGATAAGTGCCATTAAATGCAAGAGTAGAGTTATTGGCAAGTTCGATTCGAGCATGAGGAGCGATATTAACGAGTCCAGAAATCTGTAGGGAACCCTCCCCATTAATCAAAATAGAAGAATTCTGACCAAGAGTTAAATTTGAGTTTTCATCAATATGTAATGGTATTCCGAGGATATCTACTTGATAAAGATCAGACAAAGTAATGTTTATATTTGAATTTTGATCTAAATACAACGTGGAGTTAGCATCAAGACTAAATACATCTTGTCTTTTAAATGAATTTGAATTTACTGATATAGTAAAAGAGGAATCTTTTTCTAAAATTAGATAAGTCTGTCCATTGAATTCAATAATTGGAGAATTCCAAAAGAGGGGTCAAATACACTAAAAATTCGAGGGCGTCGATGATCTGTGAATCGCGCGAAGTGCCGAGCGTGGTGGTGACCAGCGCCTGGGTCTCACCGCGGGTGAACAGCGCCGAACCGTGGGTACGCGGCAGCACGCCGACACGCACGCTGATCGGACGCACGGTGCTGTGATCGCGACCGTCGATGCGCGGCTCGCCGGCCAGGATCCGCTCGCGGACGATGCGGCTCTCGAGCCTGAACAGCTCGTCCTTGACCGCCTCGGGCTTCCACTGCGCCTGCTCGCCGGTAGCGAGCGCGCCGAGCAGTTCGTTCTTGATCTCGGACAGCCGCGTGGTGCGCTGCTGCTTCTCGGTGATGCGGTAGGCTGCGGCCAGATGGCTCTCGGCGTTCGCCGCGACGGCCTGACGCAATGCATGTTCCGCATCCGCCGGCTTCCAGTCCCAGCGCGGCTTGCCGGCTTCCGCCGCCAGCTCGCGGATCGCGGCGATCGCGACCTGCATCTGCTCGTGGCCGAACACGACCGCGCCGAGCATGACTTCCTCGGACAGCTCGCTCGCCTCGGACTCCACCATCAGCACCGCCGGAGCGGTTCCGGCGACCACGAGGTCGAGCTTGGACTCGACCAGGTCCGCGCGGCCCGGGTTCAGCAGGTACTGGCCATCCCGGTAACCGACGCGCGCGGCGCCAATCGGGCCATTGAAGGGCACGCCGGCGATCGCGAGCGCCGCCGAGGCGCCGAGCAGTGCCGGGATGTCGGCATCGATGTTCGGGTCCAGCGACACCACGGTCGCGACGACCTGCACCTCGTTATTGAAGCCATCCGGGAACAGCGGACGTATCGGGCGGTCGATCAGCCGCGAGGTCAGGGTCTCGCGCTCCGTCGGGCGACCCTCGCGCTTGAAGAACCCGCCGGGAATGCGGCCGGCCGCGTAGGTCTTTTCGATGTAGTTGACCGTCAGCGGGAAGAAATCCCGGCCCGGTATCGCGTTCTTCTGCGCGCACGCCGTGACCAGCACGACCGTCTCGCCCATCGTCGCGAGCACGGCGCCATCGGCCTGGCGCGCCACCTCGCCCGTCTCGAGGCGAACCGCATGGGGACCATAGGAAAAAGTCTTGTGGAAGACAGTCACGCTTCAGACCTCGGAATAGCTACCGTGCAGACAGCACAAGCGGCCGCGCATCCTCGAAGAGGATTGCGCGCGACCGGAATTTGGGAATCGGCGGCAAGGCTCAGCGGCGAAGGCCGAGGCGCTCGACCACTTCCTGGTACTTCGCCGGGCGGGTCGCCTTCAGATAGTCGAGCAGCTTGCGGCGCTGGTTGACCAGCTTGACCAGTCCACGGCGCGAGGAGTGATCGCGCTTGTGCACGCCGAAATGCTCGCCCAATCCGTTGATCCGTTCGGACAGCAGCGCGATCTGCACCTCGGGGGAACCGGTATCCTTCGGATCGCGTCGGTACTGCGCGAGTACACCGCTTTTCTGTTCCGTCGACAAAGCCATGCTTTACAAACCCTCTGTGCCAGAAGCGCTGCGCTCTAAACTTCGCTCGAGCGTCGCCTGGCGATGTATGCCGTTTTGAAGGTCGCGCATTCTAACCGCAGACCCCGCGGGCCTCAAGCCGAACAGGCAGTTACACGGCCAGTGGGTGACTGAACAGGCGCTGGACCCGCAGTTCCCCCTGCGCGTCAGTGCACCCAAGGCCGAGGAAGCGTCCCGCCGCGTCGTACAGGCGCCAGGACCCGCTGCTGCCGGCCGCCAGCGCGACCGGGCGTCCGTGCGAGAGCGCCGTCGCCTGCGCGCCATCGAGGTGCAGCGGCGGCAGGTGTGCCACGGCACGGTCTGCGGGAAATACCGGCCAATGCGGCACAGCCCCCGCCCCGCCCGCAAGCTGCTCGAGCTGTTCGAGCGGCACCATCGGCAGGCCGGCGAACGGCTCGACGAATTCGCGGCGCAGGCTGTAGAGCCTGCCGCAGGTTCCGAGCGCTCGCGCCAGGTCCTCGGCCAGTACGCGCACATAGGTGCCCTTCGAGCACAGCACCCGCAGCTCCAGGCGATCTCCCTCGAGCGCCAGCAGCGTGAATTCGTCGATCGAGATCGCGCGCGGCGCACGTTCGACGCTCTGGCCGGCACGTGCCAGGCGGTACAGCGGCACCCCATCGCGCTTGAGGGCCGAGTACATCGGCGGGACCTGCTGCTGCGGACCCAGCAACCGCTCGAGCGCCGCACGCACGGATGGCACGGACAGCGCCGGCACGGCGCAGCGCTCGACGATCGCGCCCTCGGCATCTCCGGTATCGGAGCGCTCACCAAGCTGCACGCCGAATCGGTAGGCCTTGCGGCCTGCCAGCAGTTCGCCGGCCAGTCGCGTTGCCTCCCCGAGGCAGATCGGCAGCATTCCGCTGGCCAGCGGATCGAGACTGCCGCCGTGGCCGGCCTTGACGCCGCCGGCCAGCCGGCGCACGCGCTGCAACGCAGCGTTCGAGGACAGGCCCACCGGCTTGTCGAGCAGCAGCAGCCCGACCAGTGCCGCGCTCACTCCTCTGGGTCCGCAGCAGGCCCTTCCGGGTCCGCGGCGGGCTCTGCGGGCGCTTCCGGCAGCGCGCGTGCACGGTCCGCATCGACGGCATGGTCGATCAACTGCGTCAGGTGCGCGGCACGCTCGATCTGGGTGTCGAGCTCGAACTCGAGCCGTGGCGCGTGCCGCAGCTGCAGCTCGCGCGCGACCTCGCCGCGCAGGTAGCCGGCCGCGCTGCGCAGCCCGGCGATGACCTCCTGCGCCTCGTGCGCACCGGCGAAGGGCATGAAATGCACACGCGCGACGCTCAGGTCCGCAGCCAGCTCGACCGCGGTGACGGTCACATTGCCGACCCGCGGATCCTTGACTCCCCGCCGCAGCAGGCTGCTGAGCGAGCGCTGCATCTGCGCGGCGATCCGTACCGCGCGCGCACCGGACTTCGTGGCCATCGGCAACTCCGCCTGCGTCCGGGCTACTGGATCGTGCGTATGACTTCCACGCGCGAGAAGCACTCGATCTGGTCGCCGACGCGAACATCCTGGTAGTTCTTCACGCCGATGCCGCACTCGGTGCCGGCCCGCACCTCTCCCACGTCGTCCTTGAACCGGCGCAGCGACTCGAGCGCGCCCTCGAAGATCACGACGTTGTCGCGCAGCACGCGGATCGGGTTGTTGCGCCGCACGGCGCCCTCGGTCACGAGGCAACCCGCCACGACACCGAACTTGCTCGAGCGGAACACTTCGCGCACCTGCGCGATGCCGACGATCTGTTCCTTGATCTCGGGCGCGAGCAGGCCGCTCATCTTCTGCTTCACGTCGTCGATCGCCTCGTAGATGATGCTGTAGTAGCGCACCTCCACGCCGGTCTCCTTGACCGCTTCGCGCGCCGCGGAATCCGCGCGTACGTTGAACCCGATCACGCTCGCCTTGGACGCCGCCGCCAGCTGGATGTCGGACGCGGTGATGCCACCGACGCCGCTGGCGATCACGCGCACCTGCACCTCGTCGGTCGCGAGCTTGACCAGTGCATCGCGCAGCGCCTCGGCGCTGCCCTGCACGTCGGTCTTGATCAGCACCGCGATCACGCCGGCCTTGGCCTCGCCCATCTGCGAGAACACGTCCTCGGCGCGGGTGGTATTGCGCGCGAGCTTGACGTCACGGAACTTGCCCTGGCGATACAGCGCGACTTCACGCGCCTTGCGCTCGCTCTCGACCACCAGCAGCTCGTCGCCCGCGTTCGGGGCACCCGACAGCCCCAGCACGACGGCCGGCATCGACGGCGCTGCCTCGGTGACCGGCTGGCCACTCTCGTCGAACATCGCGCGCACCCGCCCGAACTCGGAACCGGCGAGGATCGCATCGCCCACGCGGAGGGTGCCGCGCTTGACCAGTGCGGTGATCACCGCGCCGCGCCCCTTCTCCATGCTCGATTCGATCACGACGCCGGCGGCGAGCCCGCCGCGCGGCGCCTTGAGCTCCAGCACCTCGGACTGCAGCAGGATGGCCTCCAGCAGTGCATCGATGCCCTGCCCGGTCCGCGCCGAGACCTGCACGAACATGTTCTGGCCGCCCCAGTCCTCCGGAATCACGTCCTGCTTGGCGAGCTCCGTGCGCACGCGCTCCGGGTCGGCGTCGGACTTGTCGATCTTGTTCACCGCCACGACGATCGGCACGTTGGCGGCCCGCGCATGCTGGATCGCCTCGATCGTCTGCGGCATCACGCCGTCGTCCGCCGCCACCACCAGCACGACGATGTCGGTCGCCTTGGCGCCGCGCGCCCGCATCGCGGTGAACGCGGCGTGGCCCGGGGTATCGAGGAAGGTGATCTGGCCGCGCTCGGTTTCGACGTGATACGCGCCGATGTGCTGGGTGATGCCGCCGGCCTCCGCCGCAGCCACCTTGGTGCGCCGGATGTAGTCCAGCAGCGAGGTCTTGCCGTGGTCGACGTGGCCCATGACCGTGACGACCGGCGGACGCGTCTGCAGCTGCTCGGCGCCGGCCTCGGCTCCCTGCAGCCCCTCCTCGATCTGGTCTTCCTTGACCAGTTTCGCGCTGTGACCGAGTTCCTCGACCACGAGCACTGCCGTGTCGCGCTCGATCGGCTGGTTGATCGTGGCCATCACGCCGAGGTTCATCAGCAGCTTGATGACCTCGGTGGCCTTGACCGCCATCTTCTGCGCCAGCTCGGCGACCGTGATGGTCTCCCCGAGGGCGACTTCGCGCTTGACAGGGGCGGTCGGCATCTCGAAGCCATGCTTGGCTTCCGCTCCGACGGCCGGAGCGCGCGTCTTCAGGCGCTTCTTCTTCTTGTGCCGGGCGCTCACGTCGCCGGCGATGTGCAGTTCCTCGCGACCGTAGCGGGTACGCTTGTCGTCGGCTTCCTCGCGCGGAGCCGGAGCCACGTGCGCTGCGGGCTCGCGGGCCGGCTCGGTGGCGCGCCGCGCCCGCGCGCGCTCAGCCTCCTCCTGCGCCTGCTGCTCGGCGACCCGGCGCAGCTCTTCGGCCTTCTTGCGCGCCTGTTCCTCCTCGATCCGGCGGCGGTTCTCCACCTCGATGCGCTCGCGCTCGCGCCGCTCGGCCTCGGCACGCTCGCTCTGGGCGCGCTGCGCCTCCTCGGCCTCGCGCTTCTGGGCATCGAGCTGCTCCTGCTGGGCGCGCGCCTGGCCCTCGAGCACGTCACGCTTGATATAGGTGCGCTTCTGGCGCACCTCGACATTCACGGTGCGCGCCCGGCCCTGCGCGCCGGCGAGCTTCAGCTCGCTCTGGGTCTTGCGCTTGAGCGTGATGCGGCTCGGTGCGCTGCCTTCGGAGACCTGCCCGTGGCTGCGACGCAGGTGCGTGAGCAGCTCGAGCTTCGCTTCCTCGCTGATCATGTCGTCCGGGCTCTGGACGCTGATACCGGCCTGGTCCAGCTGCGCGATCAGCCGGTCGACCGAGACCTTCAGGACATCGGCGAATTGTGCAATCGTTACATCAGCCATGTCGGTTCACCCGGCGCCGCGCGCCATTCAATGCTGCGCCTCGAGCCATTCAATGCTGCGCCTCGAACCAGTGCGCCCGCGCCTTCATGATCAGCACGCCGGCCTCGTCGCTCGACAGTCCCTCGATGTCCGCGAGATCGTCGATCGCCTGGTCGGCGAGTTCATCACGGGTGCGCACGCCACGGCGCGCGAGCGCGAGCGCCAGGTCCGGCCGCATGCCGTCGAGCGTCAGCAGGTCATCGGACGGCATCGACTGATCCAGCGACTCCTCGCTGACGATCGCCTGCGTCAGCAGCACGTCGCGCGCGCGGTTGCGCAGTTCCTTGACGATGTCCTCGTCGAATTCCTCGATCGCGGCCAGCTCCCCGGCCGGCACGTAGGCGACCTCCTCGACCGTCGAGAAACCCTCCTGCACCAGGATGCTGGCCACGTTCTCATCCACGTCCAGCTGCTTCATGAAGGTCTCGACCAGCGCCCGGGCCTCCGACTCGCTCTTGGCCTCGGCGTCCGACTCGGTCATCACGTTCAGTTCCCAGCCGGTGAGCTGGCTGGCGAGGCGGATGTTCTGGCCGCCGCGGCCGATCGCCTGCGACAGTTTCTCCTCGGCCACCGCGATATCCATGCTGTGCGAGTCCTCGTCGACCACGATCGACTGCACCTCGGCCGGGGACATCGCGTTGATCACGAATTGTGCCGCGTTCTCGTCGAACGGAATGATGTCCACGCGCTCGCCGGCGATCTCGTTCGAGACCGCCTGCACGCGCGAACCGCGCATGCCGACGCAGGCGCCGACCGGATCGATGCGCGGCTCCTGGCTGCGCACCGCGATCTTGGCGCGGATTCCAGGGTCGCGGGCGGCGCCCAGGATGTGGATCAGGCCCTGCCCGACCTCCGGCACCTCGAGCTTGAACAGCTCGATCAGGAATTCCGGCGCCGTGCGGGTCAGGAACAGCTGCGGTCCGCGCGGCTCGGCACGCACCTCGCACAGGATACGCCTTGACGCGGTCCTGGGGCTTGAGCTGCTCCCGCGGGATCATGTCCGTCCGTGGGACGAAGCCCTCGGCGTTCCCGCCAAGATCGACGTAGATACCGTTGCGATCGATGCGTTTCACGACACCACTGACCAGGGTATTGACCCGATCCTTGTAGGCTTCGACGACCTGGGCGCGCTCGGCTTCGCGCACCTTCTGCACGATCACCTGCTTTGCCTGCTGCGCCGCGATACGGCCAAACGCGACCGATTCCATCGGCTCCTCGACATAGCCGCCCGGCTCGGCGCTCGCCAGCAGGTCGCGGGCATCCTCCAGCCGCAGCTCGGCTGACGGATTCTCGAGCTCGGTGGAATCGTCGGCGAATACCTTCCAGCGCCGGAAGGTCTCGTAATCGCCGGTCTTGCGGTTGATCGCGACACGCACGTCCCAGTCTTCGCCGTGCTTCTTGCGGGCAGCCGACGCCAGCGCCGCCTCCAGCGCCTCGAAGATGATCTCCTTGTCGACGCCTTTCTCGTTCGAGACTGCGTCGACGACCATCAGGATTTCCTTGTTCATCGCACCCGCTCCTTCACTCTGTCAGGTCCACTGCGGCGCGAGCCGCGCGCGTCCGATCTCCGCATAGCGCACCACTACGATGGCGCCATCCACGTTCAATTCAACGCCGTCGGGCCCGCAGGCCTCGAGCCGGCCGGTGTAGCGCCGCCGCCCCGAGCGCGCCACCAGCAGCTCCACCCACACCCGCTCCCCGATGAAGCGCTCGAAATGCGCCGGCGTGCGCAATACCCGATCCAGTCCCGGCGAGGACACCTCGAGCGTAAATCCCGTCGGCACCGGATCGGCGACATCCAGCAGTGCCGAGAACTCGTGACTCACCCGCTCGCAATCCTCGATGCCGACGCCGCGCGGACTATCGATGAACAGCCGCACCACCGCGTGCGTGCGCCCCGGCGCGTACTCGAGATCGACGAGTTCGTACCCCAGCTGGCCCAGCAATGGCTCCGCCAGCGCCATCAACTTATCGCGCAGTAGCCCCGACATCCTTGAGTGCCTGACAGTACCGAAGCCGCACCACAAAAAAGAAAAGCCCCATGTGGGGCTTCTAGATCAAGCACTTGGCCGCAGTTCCTGCAGCTTTACAGCACACGTCGGCGGGGCCAGACCCGAAGCGCGCGTGCCGTCCACCGGCGGGCGCGATTCTAGTGCTTCGGCACTGGTGAATTCAACCGCTTCCACTGGACACCCGGGCCGTCCGGCGGCGCGAGGGCCGCCAGCCGCGTGAGGGCCGCCAGCCGCGTGCGGGCTCCGTCAGGTCTTAGCCGGCGGAGCAAACACCTCGAATCGCAACGAGAAGCTGGCCGGCACCTCGTGCGGCACGCAGGTGACCTGATTCTGGATCGCCCGGGTGGTGAACAGTGGCAGCAGGCGGTCGCGGAACTGCTCGATGAGTTCGCAGTCGCCACGCTCGAGTTCGGTCGGGCGATTCGGCGCGATCTCGACGCTCTTCCAGGCCCCGACGACGCCGCCAGCGGGCGCGGCCGCGGTGGCCGGGGCAGGCGCTGCCGGCGCCACGGCAGCCGCTGCGACGCTCCCCCTCGGCCGATGCCGGTTGCAGCGTCGCGAACTTCAACCGCGCCCGCGCGAACCGGTCCGGGATGCCGCCCCCGCGCGCGCAGCCGTAGGCCCACACCGTGAATCCCGGACGCGCCCCGAGGCGTGTCAGCAGCAGGCGCAGCTTCGACTCGAGGCCGTCGCACGAATAGGTCGTCGTGAAGCCGACGAACTGGAACTCCAGCTCGTGGTCTTGCCAGGCGCCGGGCTGCGCCCCCGGCGCCGCCGTCGGCGGTGACGTGGCCGCGTCCGCCGCGCCGCCGGGCAGCAATGCCCCGGACCACGTCCCGGCCAGTACGCACCACAGCGCGAAGCCGACGGCGGGCAGCCTCATGGTCTGGGGCCTCGAACCCGGATGCTGCATCCTCGACATAGGCTTCCTCCCGCGGCGGCAGACTCAAACCACTGCTGCGGCGCGCTCCAGGGCGGCCTGCAGGTCCGCCTGCAGGTCCGCCACGGCCTCGATCCCGATGGAAAGGCGCAGCAGTCCGTCAGTGAGACCCGCGGCGCGGCGTGCAGGTTCCAGCATCGCCGCATGGGTCATCGAGGCGGGATGCGCGACCAGGCTCTCGACACCACCGAGGGACTCCGCCAGCGAGAAGATCCGCAGGCCGTCGACGAAGGCCCGGACCGCCGGAATGCCGCCGGCCACTTCGAAGGTCACGATTGCCCCGAATCCGGTCTGCTGCCGCCGCGCCAGCGCATGACCCGGATGCGTCGGCAGCCCGGGGTAGTAGACCCTGGTGATGCCGCGCTGCGCTGCCAGCCAGTGAGCCAGGGTCCCGGCATTCTGGCCGTGCACCGCGAGCCGGGCATGCAGCGTGCGCAGTCCGCGCAGCGTCAGGAAGCTGTCGAACGGGCTACCGGTCAGCCCGAGGCAGTTGGCCCACCACTTGAGCTGCTCGTGCTGCTCAGCTCGCGCGGCGATCACGGCGCCCCCGACCACGTCGCTGTGGCCGTTGATGTACTTCGTGGTCGAGTGCACCACGAGGTCGGCGCCGAGGCGCAGCGGCTGCTGCCAGGCCGGCGACAGGAACGTGTTGTCGACCACCACCAGCGCCCCGGCGGCGTGACCGCGCTGCGCGACCGCCTCGATGTCGGTCAGGCGCAGCAGCGGATTGCTCGGTGTCTCGATCCACACCATGCGCCGCCGGACGCGCCAGCGCGGCCGCGAGCGCCGTCGCATCGCCGAAGTCCACGAACTCGACCTGCAGGTCGCCCCGGCGATGCAGCGCATCGAACAGGCGGAAGGTCCCGCCGTAGCAGTCGTGCGGCGCGACCAGCCGCGCACGCGCCGGCAGCAGCTGCACGCACAGCGCGACTGCCGCCATTCCCGACGCCGTGATCACGCCGCCGGCTCCGCCCTCCAGATCGCTGAGCGCGGCACCGAGCAGGTCGCGGGTGGGATTCGCGGTAGCGGGAATAATCGTACGCACCCTTCTCGCCATAGGCGCGAAACGCGTACGTGGAGCTCAGATAGATCGGCGGGATCACCGCACCGGTCGTCAGTTCGCTCTCCAGGCCAGCGCGCACCGCGCGCGTCACCTGATCATCGGGTGCATTCACTTGGCGGTCTCCCTATTCACTCAACGGTCTCCATACAGGGTTTCGAATACGGGTTGCAGCTGGCCGGCTTCCTTCAGGAACGCATCGTGGCCATACGGAGAGGAGATCTCGCGCAGCTGTCCGCGCGGCAGGCGCGATACCAGCGCCCGCATGTCCCCGATCGGCACCAGCAGGTCCTCGCGCACCGCCACCGCGGTGGTCGGGCAGTCGATGCGCGCGACATCGACCTCGTGCAGATCGATCGACTCGGACAGGCACAGGAAGGATTCGGGGCGGTGGCGCGACGCAAACTCGCGTCCTCGCGCGTACAGGTAGTCCTCCACCGGGAACACGTACCGTCCGGCCTCGATGCGCGGCGGATGGGCGAAGCGCGCCGCAAACTCCTCGGGACTGCGGTAAGTCGTCATCGCCAGCGCGCGCGCCAGCTCCAGCCCCTGCTCCGGGCGTCCGGCGGCCATCGCGCTGCGCACGATGCGCCGCTGCACGCAGCGCCACGCTGTGGCCATCGGATGGGCCCGGTCGGCGGCGCTGATGACCAGCAGCTGCTCGACGCGCGTGCCATGGGCCGCCGCGAACGCCAGTGCCACCATGCCGCCATAGGAAGCCCCGACGATCGCGCGCAGGCGCGTGATCTGCAGGTGATCGAGCAACTGGCACAGCGCCTCGGCCTGGTCCATGCTCGAAAGACTGGGAAACGCGCTGCCCGACACCGGTCCGGTCGATGCGCCGCTGCCGCCCAGGAAATCGATGCCGAGCACGCGCACGCGCGTGCAGTCCAGCGCGCGGCCCGGGCCGGCGATATCGGCCCACCAGCCCTGTCGCGGATCCTCGAGGTCGAACACGCGGCGGTGCGCGGAAATGCCGCCGAGCGCCGCAACCACCGGCGCCTCGCGCGGTCCGTGCAGACGCCAGCCGATGCGCGCCCGCGCCAGCGAACCGCCATGGCGCAGCGCCAGCGGCGCGGGCAGTTCGAAGATGCCCTCGATCGCGGGCCCGGGCTCGTGCGACGCGCGGCGTGCCGCGCGGACGTCGCTGCCCGCGCTATTCCAGTGGGGTGGGGTCGAACTCATTCATGCTCCGCAGTGCCCGTGGCCCTCGACCGGCTGCACCCCTGCGGAACGGCGCGCTCGAGCCGGAAGGCCCTCGCGCCAGTACGTCTCATCTACCGGACCGGAACGGGCAAGCGCCCTTCCGGCTCCGCAGGAGTTGGCACCGTGTCGGAAGTCCGACGGTTGCCCCGGCGTCGAAGGGCCTTTCCCTCAGCCGGTCTCGATGAGTGATGTCAGTCTAGAGGTGCGCCGCGGCACGGGTCAAGAACCGACGCGCTTGCCGGCGCCGGCTCGCTATGCTAGTGTATTAACATGTTAGTACATTATTACGACGCACGGCCATGAAGCTGCACCGTGCGGTCTCGGCACGCCAGGAGGCGCTGGCGGAACGCAATCTGGTGTCCGCGATCCTGACGCTGCGCAGCGTCGAGGAATGCCGGGCCTTCCTGCGCGACCTGTGTACGCCGGCGGAACTGCAGGCCATGGCCGACCGCTGGGCGGTCGTCGAGTGCCTGCGCCGCGGCCTGCCCTACCGCGAGATCCACCGCCAGACCGGCGTCAGCATGACCACGATCGGGCGCGTCGCGCGCTACCTGGCGACGGGCAACGGCGGCTACGCGCTCGCCGCGCAGCGCATCGACGGCGCAGCCAGCCCATGAACAGCCTGGGGCTCGACAAGGACACGCGCCTGAAGCTCGCGGTGCAGAAATCCGGCCGTCTCACCGAACCGTCGCTCGACCTGCTCGCCCGCTGCGGCCTGAAGCTCTCGCGCGGCAAGGACCAGCTGATGGGTTTCGGCGAGAACATGCCGCTCGACGTGCTGTTCGTGCGCGACGACGACATTCCCGGACCTGGTGCAGGAAGACGTCTGCGACCTGGGGCTGGTCGGCCTGAACGTGCTCGAGGAGAAACGGCTCGAGCTGGCCGCGCGCGGCGCTCCGGCGACCTTCCAGGCGCTGCGCACGCTGGACTTCGGGCGCTGCCGGCTGTCGCTCGCCGTGCCGAGCGAGCACAGCTACGGCGGTACCGCGTCGCTGCAGGGCAAGCGGATCGCGACCACCTACCCGTTTCTGCTGGCGCGCTTCCTGCGCGAGCGCGCGATCAGCGCGCAGATCGTGACGCTCTCGGGTGCGGTCGAGATCGCCCCGCGGCTCGGACGCGCCGACCTGATCTGCGACCTCGTGTCCACCGGCTCGACGCTGCAGGCCAATCACCTGCGTGAAGTCGAGACCGTGCTCGAGAGCCATGCGGTGCTGATCCGGACGCCGGTCACGCTGCCGGCGGTCAAGCACGACTGGGTGGAGCGGCTGCTGCTGCGCATCGAGGGCGTGGAGCAGGTCAAGGAGAGCAAGTACATCATGCTGCACGCGCCGCGCTCGGCGCTGCCGGCGATCCGGCGGCTGCTGCCCGGCAGCGAGTCCCCGACGATCATCCCGCTGGAGGGCACGCCCGACCGGGTCGCGATCCATGCCGTGTGCCGCGAGAACGTGTTCTGGGAAACGCTCGAGAGCCTGAAGCAGGCCGGCGCGAGCGCGGTGCTGGTGCTGCCGCTCGAGAAGATGCTGGCCTAGGTCCGTCAGGGGCTGCACGATGCAGATACTCGACTGGGACGACCTGACCCCGGCGGCGCGCGCGCTCGCGCTGGCGCGCCCCGCGGCCGCCCTGGCCGCGCGCACGCTCGAGCAGGTGCGCGGCGATCATCGAGGCGGTGCGCGCCGACGGCGACGCGGCCCTGGCGCGCTTCGCGCCGGGAATTCGACGGCGTCGCGCCGGAGGCGCTCGCGGTCGACGACGCGGAATTCGCGGCCGCGCGCGCGCAGCTCGAGCCGCGCAGATCGCGTGCCATCGAGCGCGCGATCGCCAACGTCGAGGCCTTTCACCGCGCCGCAGCTCGGCGCGCCGCTGCAGCTCGAGATCGAACCGGGCGTGCACTGCGAGCGGCTGCCGCGCGCGATCGGCGCGGTGGGACTGTACGTGCCGGCCGGGTCCGCGCCGCTGCCCTCGACCGTGATCATGCTGGCCGTACCGGCGCGGCTGGCCGCAATGCCCGACTCGCGTGCTGTGCACGCCCCCGCAGCGCGACGGGCGCGCCAATGCGGCGGTGCTGGTGGCGGCACGGCTGTGCGGCGTGCACCAGGTCTTCAAGCTCGGCGGCGCGCAGGCGATCGCGGCGATGGCCTACGGCACGCCGAGCGTGCCGAAGGTCGCCAAGATGTTCGGACCCGGCAATGCCTGGGTCACGGCTGCCAAGCAGCTGTGCGCCGCCGACCCGGCCGGCGCCGCGCTGCGACATGCCCGCCGGCCCGTCCGAGGTGTGCGTGATCGCCGATGACAGCGCGCAGCCGCGGTTCGTCGCCGCCGACCTGCTCGGCGCAGGCCGAGCACGATCCGCTCGCCCAGGCGCTACTGGTGACCGATTCGGCGGCGCTCGCGCAGCAGGTGGCGACGGCGCTGGCGCAGCAGATGCCCGGCCTGTCCCGGCGCGGCATCCTCGAGCAGTCGATCCTGGCCGCGCGCATCCTGGTGGTGGCCGACCTCGCGCAGGCCGTCGCGATCGCGGAAGCCTACGCGCCCGAGCACCTGATTCTCGAGACGCGCGCGCCGCGCGCGCTGCTGGCGCAGATCCATAACGCCGGCAGCGTGTTCCTCGGTCACTGGTCGCCCGAGACGCTCGGGCGACTACTGCGCCGGACCGAATCACGTACTGCCGACCTACGGCTACGCGCGCGCCTACAGCGGCCTGTCGGTATCGGATTTCCAGCGCCGCATGAGCGTGCAGGAGATCAGTCCGGAGGGCCTGCGTGCGCTCGGGCCAACCGCGACTACCCTGGCACGCCTGGAGGGCCTGGACGCGCACGCCGCGGCGGTCGACATCCGGCTCGCCGCGCTGGCGGGCGAGGTCGCCGCATGAGCTGGCTGTCGCGAGATCGCGCGCCCGGAGATCCGGACGCTGCGCGCGTACCAGCATGCGACCTGGGAGCCCGGCCACGTGCGGCTGCACGCCAATGAACTGCCGTGGCGCGCGCACGGCGATGCCTCGCGCGCCGGTCTCAACCGCTACCCCGAGCCGCATCCTTTCGAGCTCACCGCAGCACTCGCCAGGTACTACGGCGTGGCGGCCGCGATGCTGCTCGCCGCGCGCGGCAGCGACGAGGCCATCGACCTGCTGGTGCGGACCTATTGCAGCGCCGGCAGTGATGCGGTCGTGATCTGCCCGCCCACCTTCGGTATGTACGCCGTCGCGACGCGCGTCCAGGGCGCGCGCGTGATCGAGGTGCCGCTGCGGCGCGAGGCGGGCTGGAGCCTCGATGCACCGGCGATACGGGCGCACTGCGCGGCGGGCGTCAAGCTGGTGTTCCTGTGCTCGCCGAACAACCCTACCGGCAATCTGCTCGACGCTGCGGAGATCCTCGAGCTGGCGCGCTCGCTCGAGGGCCGCGCACTCATGGTCGTCGACGAGGCGTACGTGGAATTCGCGGGCCAGCCGCCGCTGACGGCACAGCTCGCCGCCTGCCCGGGACTGGTGCTGCTGCGCACGCTCTCCAAGGCGCACGGCCTGGCCGGCGCGCGCTGCGGCTGCCTGCTCGCGAGCGAAGAGGTGGTCGCGCTGTTGCGCAAGGTGATCCAGCCCTATGCCGTCACACAGCTGTCCATCGAGGCCGTGATGCACAGCCTCGAGCCGGTGGCGGTCGGCGCCTCGCTCGCGCGCGTGGCCGCGGTCAAGGCCGAGCGGGCGCGCATCGCCACGCAACTGGCCCAGATGAGCGCGGTGCGACGGGTCTGGCCGAGCGAGGCCAATTTCCTGCTGGTGGAGTTCGCCGACGCCGCGCGCGCACTCGCACGCACGCACGACGCCGGCCTGCTGATCCGCGACCTGCGCCACGTGCCGGGACTGGCGCAGTCCCTGCGCATCAGCATCGGCACGCCGGAGCAGAACGACCGGCTGCTCTCGAGCCTCGCATGAGCGTGCAGGCCGTGCAGCCCGTGCTGTTCGTCGATCGGGATGGCACCCTGATCGAGGAGCCTGCCAACGAGCAGATCGACCGCATCGACCAGATCCGGCTGCTGCCCGGCGTCATCGCGGCGCTGCAGGCGTTCACGCGAGCGGGCTTTCGCCTCGTGATGGTCACCAACCAGGACGGGCTCGGCACCGAGCGCTATCCGCGCGCCGCCTTCGACGCCGTGCAGCAGTTCCTGCTGCACCTGTTCGCCTCGCAGGGCATCGATTTCGATGCCGTATTTGTCTGCCCGCATTTCGAGCACGAGGCCTGCGCGTGCCGCAAGCCGCTGCACCGGACTGGTGAGCGAATACTGGACGCAGCCCCGGCTGGACCGGGAGCGCAGCGTGATGATCGGCGACCGCGAGACCGACCTCGCGTTCGCGCGCAATCTGGGCATCCGCTCGGCCCGCGTCCGGGTGCACGGCAGCGATGCGGAGCAATGGCCGGCGGTGACGCACGCGCTGCTGGCACGGCGAGCGCACCTGGGGCGGCAGACCCGCGAGACCAGCATCGATGTCGAGGTGGAACTGGACGCCAGCGGCGAGAGCCGCATTGCGACCGGGATCGGCTTCTTCGACCACATGCTCGAGCAGCTCGCCAAGCACGGCGGTTTCCGCCTGCAGCTGCGAGCCGACGGCGACCTGCACATCGACGAGCATCACACCGTCGAGGACTGCGCACTGGCGCTCGGCGAGACCCTGCGGCGGGCACTCGGCGACAAGGCCGGGATCGGCCGCTACGGCTTCCTGCTGCCGATGGACGAGAGTGAGGCGCAGGTAGCGATCGACCTGGCGGGGCGCGCCGTATTTCCAGTTCGAAGGCCGCTTCGGCCGCGAGCAGATCGGCACGCTGCCGACCGAGCTGGTGCCGCATTTCTTCCGCTCGCTCGCCGACGCGCTCGGGTGCGCGCTGCACCTGGCGGTGCGCGGCGAGAACACCCACCACATGATCGAGGCCTGCTTCAAGGGAGTGGGCCGGGCGCTGCGGCCGGCGTTGCACCGGGAAGGACAGGACCTGCCGAGCACCAAGGGCACGCTGTGAGCCCCAGGACCGATGTCGCGATCATCGACAGCGGCGGGGCCAACCTCGCTTCACTGGCCTTCGCGCTCGAGCGCCTGGGGGCGCGCAGCATCGTCAGCAGCGATGCGGCGGTCATCGCCCGGGCGCCGCGCGTCCTGCTGCCGGGAGTCGGGGCCGCCGGCAACGCGATGCAGCGGCTGCGTGCGCAGCGCCTGGACACGCTGATACCACGGCTCACGGCGCCATTGCTCGGCATCTGCCTTGGCATGCAGCTGCTGTTCGCCCATTCCGCCGAGGGCGACACACCGTGCCTGGGCGTGCTGGACGGAACGGTCGAGCGGCTGCACAGCCAGCCCGGACGGCCGGTGCCGCACATGGGCTGGAACACGCTCCAGACTGCAGCATCCGGACCCGCTGCTCGACGGACTCGGGGTCGCCGATCACGTCTACTTCGTACACAGCTTTGCGGTGCCCCCCGGGCCTTCCACGCTCGCCGCGACCGACTACGGCGGCCCGCTCAGCGCGGTCGTGCGCCGCGGGAACTTCTACGGCGTGCAGTTCCATCCGGAGCGCTCGAGCGCGGCCGGGGCGCGGATCCTGCGCAATTTCCTGGCCCTGGCGGCCTAGCCGCGGGCCCCCGATGCTGCTCATCCCCTCCATCGACCTGCGCGGCGGCCATTGCGTGCGTCTGCTGCGCGGCGATTTCGCGGCCGAAACCCGCTACCAGGTCGACGCGGCCGCGCTGCTCGCCCGCTATCGGACGCTCGGCGCGAGCTGGCTGCACATCGTCGACCTGGATGGCGCGCGTGACGGTGCGCAGAGCAACCGCGGGCTGATCGCCGACCTCGCGCCGCGAGGGCGGACTCGCGCTGCAGGTCGGCGGCGGCGTGCGCAGCGTCGCGGCGATCGAGGCAGCTGCTGCGCGCCGGGCGTGGCGCGCGTCGTGATCGGCAGCGTCGCGGTCGAGCAGCCCGCGCTGGTGCGCGAATGGCTGCACGAGCTTCGGCCCCGAACGCATCTGCCTCGCCTTCGACGTGCGGCTCGATGCGCAGTCGGTCCCGCGGCTGCAGACTCGCGGCTGGCGCACAGCGAGCACCGCCATCGCTGTGGGACAGCGTGACGGCATTCGTCCCGCACGGGCTGCGGCACGTGCTGTGCACGGACATCGAGCGCGACGGCGCCCTCGCCGGGCCGAATATCGGCGCTGTACGCCGAGGCGCTGCGGCGCCACCCGCAGCTGCAGTGGCAGGCCTCGGGCGGCATCGCGAACGCGCACGACCTGGCCGCGCTCGCCGGCCACCGGCGTGCCGGCCGCGATCAGCGGCAAGGCGCTGCTGGAGGAGCGGATTCGAGCGGAGGAGCTGCGCCCATTCTTGCCAAACGCATAATTCCCTGCCTCGACGTGCGCGACGGCCAGGTGGTCAAGGGCGTGCGCTTCCGCGACCACCGCGTGGTCGGCGACATCCTCGAGCTCGCCGCGCGCTACCGCGACGAGGGCGCCGACGAACTGGTGTTCTACGACATCACCGCGAGCCCCGAGGGCCGCTCGGTCGATCGCGCGTGGGTCAGCGCGCGTCGCACGCGGTGCTCGACATCCCGTTCTGCGTCGCCGGCGGCATCCGCTCGGTCGCCGACGCCGAGGAGGTGCTCAATGCCGGGGCGGAGAAGGTCTCGGTGAATTCCCCGGCGCTGCGAGCAGCCGACGCTGATCGATGCGCTCAGCGCGCGCTTCGGCGCGCAGTGCGTCGTCGTCGGCATCGACAGCCAGGTCACGGGCGCGGGGCTACCGCGTCTACCAGTTCACCGGCGATCCGTCGCGCACGCTCGCGACCGCCGCGCGATACGCTCGACTGGGTGCGCGAGGTGCAGCAGCGCGGCGCCGGCGAGATCGTGCTCAACTGCATGTCCGAGCGACGGCACGCGCGCCGGCTACGACCTCGCTGCAGCTTGCAGCGGGTGCGCGCGCTGTGCGGAGTGCCGCTCGTCGCTTCGGGCGGCGCCGGTACGCCAGCCAGCATTTCGCCGAGGTCTTCGAGCAGGCGGGCGTCGATGCGACGCTCGCCGCGAGCGTGTTCCACAGCGGCGCGATTGCGATCCCGGATCTCAAGCGGGAGCTGCGCGCGCGCGGCATCGAGGTGCGACTTTGAGCTTCACCGCGGCGGATGTCGATCGCGTCGACTGGGACAAGGGCGCGGGCCTGGTGCCGGCCATCGTGCAGCACGCCGACAGCGGCGAGGTGCTGATGCTCGGCTACATGAACCGCGCGGCGCTGCTCGCCAGCTTCGCCGGCGGACGCGTCGTGTTCTTCAGCCGCACGCGCCAGCGGCTGTGGGAAAAGGGCGAGACCTCGGGGCATCATCTCGCAGCTGCGGGAGATCCGGCTCGACTGCGACCGCGACACACTGCTCGTGATCGGCGCTGCCGCGAGGGCCCGGTCTGCCATACGCGGCGCGCGCACCTGCTTCGGGGATCAGGCGGCCGCGCCTGCGGCTACCACCGGCTTCCTGCTCGAGCTCGAACGCATCATCGCGCAGCGCATTGCCGAGGCGCCGGAAGCCAGCTACACGGCGCGCCTGGTCGAACCGCGGCACCCGACGCGTGGCGCAGAAAGTCGGCGAGGAAGGGCTCGAGGTCGCACTCGCCGCCTGTACCGAGGAGGATCCGGCGCTGATCGGCGAATGCGCGGACCTGCTGTACCATCTGCTCGTGCTGCTGCGCGTGCGCTCGCTCGAGCTGGGGACGGTAGTCGAGGAGCTGCGCGAGCGGCACGCGGCGCGCGTGCGCCAGGAACGGTCCGCCGCCAGCCACGGAGAGCCAACGACATGAACATCACCGGCGGATGCCTGTGCGGCGCGGTGCGTTATGCCAGCGCGGCCGCCCCGATCATCACCCGCACCTGCTGGTGCCGCTTGTGTCAGTACATCGGCGCGGGCAGCGGCACGGTCAACACCTGCTTCCCCTCGGCAGGCTTCACGATCCAGGGCGACACCCAGGACTACCCGAGCGTCGCCGACAGCGGCAATGCGATGCACCGGCGCTTCTGTCCCCGCTGCGGCGTGCACCTGTTCAGCACCGGGGAGGCGCGTCCGCACCTGATCTTCGTACGCAGCGGCACGCTCGACGATCCGGAACTCGCACGCCCTGCGGTGACGATCTGGACGGCGCAGGCCCCCAGCTGGGCCTGCATCGATGCGACCCTGCCGCGCTTCGAGGGGCAGCCGCCGCCGCCACCGGCGAGCAGCTAGCGCCGCCCCGTTACCGGGCCGGCCTGGCCCGTCCCCCACCAGCGTGCCACCGGCAGCACAATCGGCAATGGCTGCGCGGTAATTCATCTATAGTGGGGGCAGCACGTTTGAAACCCGACCACGATCCGCAGGGTGCATCATGAACTGGAAGATCCTGCCACTGCTGCCACTCGGCCTGTGCGCAAACCTCGCCTTCGGTCAGCTTCCCCCGGGGGATCCATCGGGCGTGGCGTCGTACAGCTACGTGCTGCAAGGCATCACCAGCGGGATTGCAGTCAACAACCTCTCCGGTTCCGGGGAAGGTCCGCCGAGCCCCAGTAGCTGGAACGTCGTTGACTCTATCGACAGCTTCACGAATCCTTCCGGCGGCGGCGTCCAGGTCAGTGTGTTTCCGGTCCCGCTGGTCTCCGCCTCCGCTGCGTCCGTTGCGCCCCCGGCTCCGACCGGGGTGGTGACGCCTGGGACCCCTCCACCGTCGCAGACAGCGTCGAACTACACGCTGAACCAGATGGGTTTGACGTATTACCTCCAGGTCAACAGTCCGGATTCCACCACACCGGTGACGGTATTCTGGAACGGGTTCTATTCCCTCACCGGAGCGACCACCGGAATCGATGGCATCACCGCGGTAACCGCCACGGTCTCCGTGGGCAGCTTCATCACCGGGCCAAGCGAGGTGTTCACGGATTCCTGCGCGCAGGAGGCTGCGTGTCCGTCCGGGACGTCGAGCGTGTTTACCGGCAATATCGACGCACTCCCACGAGCCTCGATACAGGTGGTCTTGGGGGCGACGGCCTATTCCGAGGACGGGGGACCGAACGGCGGCGCCTACATCGATCCCTATTTCTACCTCAGTCCCGCCGAAATTGCGGCGGGCGATACGCTCGGGTTCAGCTCTAGCGTGGGCAATGCGCCATCCCCGGTGCCCCTGCCAGCGGCCGACGGTCTGCTGCTCGGCGGATTGGGGCTGCTGGCGGTCGCGGCCCGCCGGCGCCATTCGGCGCTCCAGGCACTCCGCAGCTGATCCAATTCCGGCTCAGTCGCTCACCCGCGGCGTCGCGGCTTCTGCCGGGCCGCGGAATGCGGCGAACTAGCCCGGTTGGGTCGCCGGGGCGCGCGGTGGGGCCAGGAATCCAGCCACCGCAAATTCCACGGCGCGCTCGAGCGTCTCTTCGTGGTCGTCCGAGCGGCACGCTCCGTCCGAGAGTACCTGCAGGCGATCCGCGTCGTAGGCATTCAGGTGCTCGATGCCCATCAGGAAATGGAATCGCCAGCAGATCTCCTCGCGGCTGTACGCGGGCAGCGCGCGCTGCAGCAGGTCGATCACGGCGCGGAAATTCTTGGCGCACACCGCGGTCTCCTGGCGCAACTCGGGCTCCGCGGCACTGAGCGAGCGCGACAGGTACATCAGCGCATATCGACGATCGGACCCGGGACGACGCCAGCGCGAGAGCGGCTGCAGCACCGCGTGCAGGATGGCGCGCAGGTCCGGACATTCCTGATGCTGCAGCGCCTCGATCAGCTGTTCGCGCTCGGACTCGAGCTCATGCAGCCGCGTGCGCAGGATCGAGACGATCAGATTGGTGCGCGAACCGTAATAGTAGTTGATCGCGGAAAGGTTGACTCCGGCGGCCCGGGCGATGTCGCGTACCGAAACCACCTCCAGCCCGTATTCGGCGCACAGCCGCTCGGTCGCATCGAAGATGGCGCGCTGCGGATCGCGGGCTGCGGCTTCGGCAGTCGCCGTATCGGCGCCCGCAGCGTGGCGTTGCGGCAACGCGCTGGGCAGGGCAACGGTATTGGTGGCCATGGTGTTGATCTGTACCTCGTGTGCCGACCCTATGCGCGGGGCTGACCTGTCGCGGACGTCACTGCCAGAATACCCGACTGTTGCTTAAAGGAGTCTGCCTCAGCACCCCCGATTGAAACAAGCGTTTGCGCAATCCGCGCACCGAACGCCTGCAGGATCCCTCCCGGGATCCGCGGCTCCGCCTGGGGCGATCGGGGCGGCTTCGGGCCCGTTCAGGCCCTCCCAGGCCCTCGCAGGCCGGCGCGCAGCGTTCACCGTCCTTGCCAGAGATTATACATCCGTATAAATTGCGCGCGTGAGTACCGGCCCATGAGCGCCGTCGGCGCGGCGACGGCTCCGACCCGCCAGCGCCTGCTCGCCGCGGGCCACGCGCTGGTGCTGCGCCACGGAATGCAGCAGCTGACGGTGCGCGAGGTGGCAGCGGCGGCGGGCGCGAACCTCGGCAGCTTCGTATACCACTTCGGCACGCGTGAACGGTTCTTCGAGACGCTGATCGAGGAGTGGTACGCCCCGCTGCTGCAGAGCGTCGTCTCGGTTGCCGGCAGCGAGGGCAACGGCATCGAGCGCCTGCGTCGTGCGATCCTGCGCCTCGTGGACTTCGGCATCGAGCACCACCAGTTCTTCGGCCGCGTGCTCGCGGCCGCAGCGGCCGGCGAGCAGGCCGCCTGCGCTTTCCTCGGATCGCTGGCGGGCAGGCATCCGCGGCTGCTGCTGCGCTTCATCGGCGCCGCGCAGTCCGAAGGCCAGATCAGCCAGGCACCGCCGCTGCAGGTGCTGTGCTTCCTGATGGCCGCCGTCGGACTGCCATTGGTGCTGGCCGGTGCATGGCAGGGGCCGTCGCTGTTCGGCAAGCGGCTCTCGGCCGCGCTTGGACGCGTCGCGCGCGAACGCGACTGCATCGTGCGCAGGCTCGATTGGGCCATGCGTGGACTCGCACCCTGAAGGATTACCGATGCCAGATCTGTCCCCAAAGCGCCGGCTGTTGATCGGTGCCGCGCTGCTCGCCGCCATCGCGCTCGGCACCTGGTTCTTCGTGTCCCGCGCAGCTCGCGCCAGCGAACTCGTGCTGTACGGCAACGTCGACATCCGCGAGGTCACGATCGGCTTCCGCGTGGCCGGACGGCTGGCACAGCTGAATGTCGATGAAGGCGACGCGGTCCACGCCGGCCAGGAAATCGCCCGCCTCGACCTGACACCACTGCAGCTCGAACTCGACGAAGCGCGGGCGAATGCCGCGGCCCTCGGGCGGCGGCTGGCGCTGCTGCAGTCCGGCAACCGGCCCGAGGACATAGCGCAGGCGCTGGCGGCCGTCGAGGAGCGCCGCGCCCTGCTGCAGGATGCCGCGGACCTGCTCGGCAGGCAGGAGCGGCTGCGGGGCACCGGAGCGGTTGCCGAGCGGGTCTATGACGATGCACTCGCGGCGCGCGATGCCGCGCAAGCGCGGCTCGAGGCCTCCGAACAGGCGCTGGCCGAACAGCGCCGCGGAGCAATACAT
>CAWIQV010000050.1:0-14101 GCA_963838275.1 uncultured Gammaproteobacteria bacterium
CCGGATCGGTGGGACTACCTGAGCTTCGATCCCGCCACACAGCGGCTGTTCGTCGCGCACGGGGACCGCGTGACGGTGCTCGATGGGCGCGATGGCAGCGTGCTCGGCCAGGTCGAGGGCTTTCCCGGAGGCACCCACGGTATCGGTATCGTGAATGCGCTCGGGCGCGGTTACAGCGATGACGGACGCGCCGGGACCGCCGGATCCTTCGATCTCAGGACTTTCAAGCTGCTGCACACGATCAAGGCCGGCGACGATGCCGACGCAGTCACGTTCGATCCGCCGAGCGGCCACATCTTCGTCGTCAACGGCGATCCGGGCACGCTGACGGTCATCGATCCGAAGGTGGACGCTGCCATTGCGACCGTCAGCGCCGGCAGCAAGCTGGAGTTCGCCGTATCGGGCCTCAACGGCAAACTCTATGTCAACGCTCCCGGCAAGGGCGAGATCGTGCGCATCGACACGCATTCCAACCAGGCCGATGCGCACTGGCCGGTACCCTCGTGCAAGGACTCCACCGGTCTCGCGATCGATACCGACACGCACCGTCTGTTCTCCAGCTGCCGCAACGGCGTACTCGCGGTCGTCGACGCGGACGACGGCAGCACGGTGGCGTCGCTGCCGATCGGTCGCGGAACCGACGCCGCAGCCTTCGATCCGAAGCGCCGGCTGGTGTTCAGCTCCAACGGCACGGACGGCACCATCAGCGTGATCGCGGAGCTGGACGCGAATACGTTCCGCCCGCTCGGTACCATTGCGACGGCCGTGACGGCGCGGACGATGACGCTCGATCCCCAGAGCGGAAGGCTGTATGTCGCGGCCGCCGAAGTCGACCAGGCCGCGCAGGCGGCAGCCGCCCCGGCGCCCCGGCCGCGCGCGCCGCTGGTAGCGGGTTCGCTCAAGGTGCTGTACCTCGACCCGACGCCTTGAGCGTCCTGCGTCAGGGCACCACGTAGCCCGACTGCAGCAGCCAGATCGCCGCGCTGATCGTGATGGCGGAGGCCAGGGTCGCGACCACCAGGGTTGCGGCACAGAATTCGGACATCGCATGCCTGGCGCCCAGGATCGGATATACGCTGAGCATCGGTGCACTCGCGATCACGAGACCCGCCACCCGCAGCATCGGGTCGGCGGGCGCGCACAGCAGCAGGCCCGCCACCACCGCGAGCGGATGCAGGAACAGCTTGCCGACACCGACCGCGCACACGTCCAGGGACAGCTGACGCCGCGGCAACCCGACCAGGATGCCGCCGATCACGAACAGTGCCACCGGCGCCGAGGAACCGGCCAGCATGTCGATCGCCCGCTCGAACGGGGGTCGCACCGCGATATGCAGCGCCGAGCACAGCAGCCCGGCCGCGATCGCGAGCACCATCGGATTGTGCCGCAGTCCGGCGAACGCGCGACCGAAGGCGCGGGCGAACGGCTCGTGGCTGGCACTGCCCGCATCGGCGAGCGCCAGGCAGAGCGGCAGGATCAGGACGTTCTCGATCGTCGCGCACAGTGCCAGTGCCGTGCCGGCGACTGGTCCGACGAGCTGCAGCGCTACCGGATAGCCAATGAACGCGCTGTTCGAACACGCGGTCCCCATCGCGATGATCGCCGCGCGCTCCAGCGATTCGCGGCGCAGGCAACGGGCCCACAGCAGCGCCGCGGCGAGCACGGTCAGGGATCCCGCCGCGTAGGCCAGCAGATAGCGCAGGTCGATGACGTCGGCAAGCGCCCGCTGCGTCAACGAGCGGAACAGCTGCGCGGGCAGCGCAACCCGGATCACGTAGCCGCCCAGCGCCGGCAGCCACGCGGCCGCAATCAGCTCCGCCTTCACCAGGACGAACCCGAGAGCGACCAGCAGGAATATCGGCGCGGTGATGAACAATATGCCGGTCAAGGGCTGGCTCGGTGATCCGCTGCAGGTAGTCGGACAAGCGTATAGGAACCGCGCGGCGTAGCGCCTACAATCGGCCGCAATCCGACAACCGTAAAAGAATCCCCCGGGGGTTATCCGATGAAACAGGTGATGATCCTGGCCGGCGTGCTCGCGATGTCCAGTCTCGCGGCAGGCGCCCAGGCGCCCTCCGTGCCCGCCGCCACCGCCCCGGCCGCCCCGACGCCGCCCGCGCGGCAACCCCCGCCCGCCGACGAGCTGCCGCTGGCCGTCGCGATGCAGTGGGCGCAGGCCACCATCGCGGCATGCCGGGCCAACGGCTACGGCGTCACGGCCACCTACATGAATTCCGCATTCGATCTCAAACTCGTCCTGCGTTCGGACGGGACCCCGGCCGGCACCGTCGAGGTCGCTCGGCGCAAGGCCTACACGGTGATCAAGACCGGCATGAGTTCCGGTGACTACGCCGCTTCGGTCGGCTTTCCGGCTGGTACGCCGCTCCCGCCCACGGCACCGGGACAGCCCCGCGGGCTACCGCCGGGCCCGAATCCGGATCCGAACATGATCATCCTGGCCGGCGGGCTGCCGGTGAAGGTCAACGGCAGGATCATCGGCGCCGTGAGCGCCTCGGGCGCACCGGGCGGCGACAAGGACGCGGCCTGCGTGCAGGCAGGGCTCAACGCGATTGCAGACCAGCTGAAATAGAGGGCGATGGCGCCGCGCAGGACCCGGTCCACGATGCCGCCTTCAGATATTGCCCCCCCACCGCTGACGTACGGCGCGCCGCAGCAGGAACAGACCGGAGACCGGAGTGCCTGGCAGGCAGTCCCGCAGACGCAGTTCGCAGCATTTGTAATGTTTTCCACTGGTCAGCACGTCGTCGAACAGTCGTATCGCCTGTCTGACCGGCCCCTGACCGAGGCTGCCCAGGTCGAGCCGCAGATTGTCGATCAGACTGTCCGCCGCAACCCTGGTACCTCCGAGGTGGTCGGCCGGCGTGCTCCGCGCCTGGAATAGCAGCGGTCGCACGTCGACGTCGTAATCCCGGAATGCCATCTGGAGGGTCTGCATCAGGCGATCATCGAAATCCGGATCCGGGCGCGCCTTGGACGGTGGAACCGGAACCCACGTCACCTGCTGCGCCGCGTGCCGACTCACCGCCGCGCGCAGCATCCCGGCCATGATTCCGATCGCCCGCCGCTTGCGGCGTGCCAGGCGTGCACTGGCCATCGCCGCCGACGGCGCACACTTGAAATCCCGGAGGATCCGCTGTCGTTCGCGGTGCCACGGGTCGCGGCCGGGAGTGAACTCGAGCAGGAACGAGCATCGATCCGAGCCTGAAAGGAATGCATGATCCGCCAGGCGGCGCAGATCCACCGTCGTCAGGGTTGCTGCGAGGCCATCAGGCGGCTTTGCGGCACCCCAGCCGGTCACAGCGAATGATCCCGGTCATGGGTGTGACGATGCACTGGACCGTCTCGAGGCCCGATCTGCGGCGCGTCAAGGCCGGCCTGCGCACGGCGCCGAATCTCGAGCCAGGCCTCCCTGGCACGACGCCTCCCCTCCTCCAGTCCGACGCTGGGTGAGACCGAATCAGTCGGGATTGTCGCAGCAACGGCTTCACTTCTGGGTAGGGAGACTCCGGCCGTGGTCACGGCTTCATGCCGCGCGACGACTCGTGCCAGATATCGTTCCCGTATTCGCTCGGCAACCGCACTGCGCATTCCGCGCCGCTCCATCTGCACGGCGGCGTACGGAATATGCGGCATCGGCTCGCGATCGATGCCCTGGGCCGCAAGGCTTCTGTGGTCGATCTGCATGTCCAGTCCGGCGGCCCGGAATGACTCATTGGCCAGGGCCGCCCACCGCTGGCGGACGGCTATCAGCTCCGCGCGAGCGGATGGCAGGCCGTGCTGATGGCGCCTGGTGCCGTCCCACTCCATTTCAGCCTTGGGCCCGAGTCCCGTCGGCGTCAGTTCACGAGTCGTCGCCAGAAGGTGCGCGTGAAAGTTCCTGGGGTCGCCTGCGGGACGCGGATCGTGCAACGTCAGATCCACGACGACCCGGTACCGATCCGCCAGCTCCCGGGCAAAGGTCCGGGCGAGCTCCTGTCGCTGGAAGGCGGACAGCTCGACCGGCAGCGCTACCTCGAACTCGCGTGCTACCCGGGCATTGCGCCGCGTCTCGGCTGCCTCGGCTGCGTTCCACAGGGACGCGCGTTCCCGGATCCATGCCGGAGCGGTCGCTTCCAGTGCGGACGGGAGCAGGATTTCGGCGTGACTCACGTCGTCCCGACGCCGGTAGTCGTGCAGCTGACCCGTACGCTCGTCGCGCAATCGCTCACCGGACCGATAGGCGGCGGCTCCCGGCGCGCCTCTGCCCGAAGCACGCGATATCGATTTCATGTGCAGGTGAAAGAAAGCCATGCAGGCCTACCGTGGAACCCGCACCCGCTTCCACACCGGCGAGGATGCCAGCTTGAGATAGCCGCGCAGATCCGGCAGCTGCTCGAGTTCAGAGGGCAGCACGGCATACTCCGTGGCGACCTGCTCCGAGTGCTGCATGGAGCGCCGGGAACTGCCAGGCGCCCAGGACATTCCGTGGTCCAGTCCGCGTGTCCGGTACACGCGTCTGATCTCACGTTCTCCGATAAGTCTGGAAGCGAACTGGGAGGTACCGCCATGCTCGCTGCCGGAACATCGAAGCACGAGAGTATTACCGCAATTTTCCACTATGGTCTGCGCGTCGCCTGCACCGTAGGTGCCGGACACCTGGGCCAGGGATTGGAAGCCCAGCACGCAACGTCCGCCGAACTTCCGGAGTCTTGCCAGCGCATCCTTCAGTCCGTCAATCGCGCCAAGGGCGTCGAGCTCATCGACGACGAACCACAATCGCTGGTCATGGCCAGCTGGCTGACTCATTGCTTCTACGATCGCCAGACGCAGCCACGCGGCAATGATCGACCTCAACGCCGGAATCTGGCCCGCCTGATACGGAATGAAAAGCACGCCACGCCCGCTACGTACCCATTCCCTGACGGAGAACGAGGCTGCGCACTGCGCCTGAATGTACGGCAACGCAGCAATCGCCGAGCTCATGACCGAGCGGATCGAACTGAACATCCGCGCGTTTTCCGGTTCGAGGAACGGTTGCGCCGGAGTTCCGGTCACCATGACGCGCAACTCGTCGCTCGTAGCCATCGTGAGCAGGCGCCAGAGTTCCTCCACGGTGTCGGTGCCGCATTGAGCGCATCGGCGCAGCACCGCGGCCAGCAGCGTCCTGGCGTAACCGCGCCACTCAACCGTGGCAGGATCCTCGCATTGCGGAACGAGCGCGCTCGCCAGCTGCTCGATGTCGAATGCATCGCGTATCTCCGCGAACGGGTCCCAGCGCCGCGATCCACTGGCGAACGGATTGAGGAGGATGTCACCGCGACGTTCCTGGAAGCATCGCGCGAGATAACCCCCCTCGGGATCACTGACTACCGCGCGATCACCGCGCCGCAGCGCGGCATCCAGCAACTGCCCGATGGCCGTGGATTTCCCGGTGCCGGTCGTCCCGATGAGCTTTATGTGCTTGGTCTCATCCAGCGAAGCAAGCGGTACACCCGCCAGCATCAATCGGGCTGGACCAGCCAGGTTGCGGATTCGGCCGATCCGGCCCCACCGTGCATATCCGTGCACGATCGTGCCGCGCCGGTGCGATTCACTCGGCCCTGATCCGAGCCACAATTTCACGGCAATCGGCAGCATCAGCCCCAACGCCAGCGGCCAGTGATCCAGCCACCCGTGGACGGCGTCGCCAGGGCTCATCCGGCCGGACCGCCGACGTCGAAATCCCGGCTCTGCGCGTGCCGACGCAGGCCGGATGAGGATCCGTCGATGCCCGGACCCTGCGCGGCGCCCGGCATGAGGGCGACCTGCTGCCAGTACCCTCGCGTGGCGCATTTCAGATAGCCGACCAGATCGGGCAGCTGCTCGATCTGCGAATCCATCACTGCCGGCTCGGTGCGCAGCTGCTCGCGCTTCTGGTGACCGAAGCCAGCAGCACTCCCGGGCGTCGGCTCCTGGACTCGCTGATGCGTACCACCTCGCGCTGCCCGATCAGGGTCGATGCGAAACCTGGCTGTCCCCCCTCCTTCGCTCGCGGAACAGCGCAGAATCAGAGTGTTGCCGCAATTCTCGACGATCGTATGCGCGTCGCTGACGCCGTAGGTACCTGCGACCTGTGCGATGGACTGGAAGCCCAGCACACATCTGCCCCCGAACTTTCGCAATCGCGCCGAGGCATCCTTCAGCCCGTCGATGGGTCCCAGTGCATCGAGTTCGTCGACAACGAACCACAGACGCTGATCGCCTTCAGGACGCTCCATCGCTTCGAATATTGCAATCCGCATCCATGCTGAGATCATGGATCGAAGCGCGGCAATCTGACCCGCGCTGTAGGGAATGAACAGAACGCCACCTTTCTGCCCGGGTCCGCGTCGCTTCCACTGACGTATCGAGAAAGCCGGCCCGCGCTGCTCCGATACGTGCTCCAGCGCACTGACTGCAGAACTCGTCACAGAACGAATGGAATCGAACATCCTGCCGTTCTGTTCATCCAGGAAAGGCTGTGCGGGAGTGCCGCCCGTCAGCGCCCGCAATTCCCCGGCGTCCGCGATCACGAGCAGTCGATAGAGCTCCCCGACGTCGCGAATACCGCCCGCATGCGCCTGCCTGGTCACCGCCGTGAAGAAGGTCCGGGCATAGGCGCGCCAGCTACGATCGCTGCCCTCATGATCCGGGAGCAGGGACCGTGCGATCTGCTCGACGTCGTACGGGCGCTCTATCTCGCTGAATAGATCCCACCTGACCGCCCGTTCATCGAAGGGATTCAGGATCACGTCGCCACGATCGGCATCGTAAAACCGCCGCAGGTAGCCGCCGTCCGGATCGGCGATGACCGCTCTGTCGCCCCGCCGCAACGCGCCGTCGAGCAGTTCCGCTATGGCGGTGCTCTTTCCGGTTCCGGTGGTCCCGATGATCTTGAAGTGCTTGCCCTCATCGGCGCTGGAAAGACTTACCCCCGCCAACCGGACCGAACCTGCGGATCGCTGCAAGTGCAGCCCGGCCGAGCTATCGCGCGCCGCTCGTGAACGGCCCGGACTCGTCGCGCCGATCAGCACTGCACCACGCTGGTAGCCGTCCTCGCCCGGTGCGGAATGTGCGATCAGTCGACCGGTGGCATATCCTGCGACTCCGCTCGCGGCCATGCTGACCGCCCACTGCAGCATTCCTCCGGCCGTGAGCCCGATGGTCTGCAGCATCGGGGCGGAGAGCGTGATTGCGGTCCCTACCGCTGCTGTGACGGGTGCCGCAACGAGGGGTGACGCGAGGACTCTCGGGATCGTCGTTCGACCCTGGATCAATCCCACCAGCATCGGGCCTTGTACCGCTGCATAGGCCACAGACAGACCCGGCCAACCGCGGCTTAGAGCACTGATGGTTGCTGCGATGCCCGCCACGCCTCAACTCCCCGCACGCTCAAGCTCGTGGAGCTTCCGCTTCGGCTCGTACCATATTTCCGTGATGACACGCTCACCGCCCTTGCAGGCGAACTGAATCACCACGTCGATCAGCACGTAGAGCAGATTGCGGATGTCCCTGCGTTCCAGCGCCCTTCCCGCCGGACTCTGCTTGGCAAGCAGCACCAACTGCTCGAACGCCAGTTCCGCGCTCGCCGCGTGCACACTGGTGATCGATCCGGGATGTCCGGAATTCACGTTCCTCAGGTACTCAAACGCCTCGTCTGCGCGAAGTTCCGCCAGCAATATACGGTCCGGCTTCATTCGCAGGCACGACTCCAGCAGTTGCCTGGCGGTCACGCGTGATAGCCCTTGATCGTCCTTCGAGTAGAACAGCCGTACGTGGTTGGGATGGTTGTCCAGGACCAGTTCTTTCGCATCCTCGATCGTGATCAGCCGTTCCTGCTGGGGTATCTCCCTGATCAGGGCCTTGGTCCACGTGGTCTTGCCGGATCCGGTGGGCCCGGAAACGAGAATGTTCTTCCTGCTGGTCACGGCCAGTCGCATGAATGCTTCATAGTCGCGCGCCGCCAGATGGCGCTCGAGTTCAGAGGATGACTCAGCCGCGCCGTCTCCGGAGCGGCGTGTGCATCGGAAGACACCACGGCGACTGAGCTCCGCAAGGGACCATACCTCGCGCGACGGCCGGCGTATGGCGATGGCTACGGCTCCAACGCTCGTCGCCGGCGGCAGCACGATCTGAACGCGCTCCCCGCCCGGCAAGGCCGCAGAGAGCAGGGGCGCCGAGGCATCCACTCGCTGCCTGGTGAAGTTTCCGGCGAGTTTCGCGAATCGCAGGCACCAGTCGAAGGTGACATCGGCGACGGCTTCGCGGCGCCACCCGCCGCTGCCTTCCAGGTACACCTCGCCGGGCCGATTGATGCACAGCTCCGTGATCGCCTCGTCATCGAGAAAACGCTGCAACGGCCGGAGGCTCAGCTGCAATGCCGACGAATGGGACGCATTCGAGCCGCTGGCGGCCTCCGCGGCCAGCAACCGCGGCATGTCCGGTTCGCGGCTAGCGCGCATCGTCGGCGACGTGAAGCTGGTAGACATTGCTGAAATCCACGTCCCGCGCGACAAGGACCTGTATCCGGTCGCCGTTGTGTTTGACGATGGTCGGCGCAATCCCGAGCGTGCCCTTGAGTGTCTCCGTCATCACGTCCGTAGCTCCGGACGGATTGATGATCGTCGTCGCGCCCGGCCGTGCTCCGGACTGCACCGCGGCCTGAATTCCGCCGTCGATCGTCGAGATCAGGATCGCCGCGCCAAACCGGTCCCAGAAGTGCCGGTCCACCGCTCCGGGCAGCCCTGCTCTTCCCAGCTCGTCGGTACCTGGAGAATCCAGCGGTACGAGTACGCCAGTGGGCGTACGCGCCTGGGTCCAGATCACGAATACCCTGGCGCTGCCCTGCTGGACCTGACCCCGCGTCTCTCCGACCAGTTTGGTTCCGCGCTCGAGCAGCACGACCTTCCCATCCACGCCAAAGGTGTCGGTGGAAGTCACGCAGGTGGTCATGCCAGGAAGCGTCGAATCGATGGCCGTCTCCAGCGTGCAATCGATGAAGGCGCCTTTGGGAAGCATCCATCGCTGCGTGCTCAGCACGGTTGCATGGACTATCGCAGCGGGCTCCGAATGCAACGATGCCGCCAGCCCCGCATCGGGAGGGGACCCGGCCGACGCGACGGACGCTGCGGCGCCCGCCAAGGAGGTTCCGGAGACCGGATCCGCAGCCGTCCGCGCTTCCGCGCTGGCGAATACGGGACCTGACAGGCGCCGATCGCCCTCGGAATGTTGGACGGCAACACGCCTGGGACTGGTCGGATAAGCATTCGACTCCGCGGAATTGATAATTGGCGGCGCCGGCACCTGCGGCAGCTCGCCGGCAGCAGATCCCCTGACTGGCGCTGCCGGCGCTGGATCGTCAGGATTCGCACCCGTCTGGGCCGGCGCATAGTCGGCTCTGGCCCCTGCAGGCGGCGCCGGCGGCAAGGGCCCGAGTGGTGGCAGCACCGTGTCCCCCTGCAGCTGCTTTTCGGCTGCCGCCCGCGCGAGCTCACGAGTGCGTCGCGGGCGCAGCGCGGCATGCGTGTAATACCAGCCCAGCAAAGCTGAACCCAGTATCAGCATCAATACGAACGCCAGCGTGTTGCTGGTCCGGGAATGCGCCGACGGGATGCGGCTCACCCAGGATGTTCCGCGGTCACCAGGAACCTGCGGCTCCGCAGCCTCGGAACGCAAGCCGGCACGCGGCATCCACCCCCACTTCACGGGCCGCCCCCCAGCGTCCTGCGCTCCACGGTCGGCGCCACCGTGCCGGATGCCGCAGGCCGTCGGCCTTTCATGTACCCCTTATTGACGATGCAGCCCACCAGCTTGCCACGTCGCACCACGAACTGCGGCGCGACCCGATGCACGACCACGTCACCGTGCTCGATATTGAAGTTGAGCAACGACTCCGCACCGTCCTCACCCAGCACGAACAGGGCCGGCATTTCACCACGGGAATCGAACCGCAGCCGCGTATGCACGCCGTCATCCTCCGCTGCCACTGGTTTGAGCGCCTCCGGGCCGCAGAACCAGTAGTCCCGGTTGGCCGGCGCACCGCCCGTATCAGCCTCCAGCTTGCGCTCCACTTCGGCAGCTGAATCGGACCCCGCCGCGGCGGGGGGCGTCGGGTAGCGGAAGCGCAAGGCGTACAGGATTTCACCGGGAGCCGCCTCCGCCCCACCCGGTGCGATCGTATATTCGAGGCGGTACGCGCGCCGGCTCGTCAACACGGTGATATTGGTGTGCACTCCACTCGTCCTGGGCTTGATGAACAGGTGATTGCCCTGCGCCGCAAACGCGATACCCTGCACGTCTCCCGCTCCCAATCCCTGGAAGGTCTCACCCGGCTCAAACTCCAGGTCGATCTGGTAGCCGACGTACCCGCGCAGGCTGTACACGAGCTCCGCACTGTAGTCGACGCTGCGGATGCGCAGATCCCCGCCCTCCGGCGCGTCCCGCACCTGCCCGAGACAAGGCCAGCACCACGCCGACAGCGCCAGTACCGCGGCGAGGCACGAGGCCAGGCGGCTCATGGCGTACCGCCCTGCTCGGGGGCCACACGCACCGCCGGTACGGCCGGGATTTCCGGTTCGGACTCAACGTCCATGATCCTGAAACCCAGCGGATTCCACCGGCGGAGCGCCGGATCCGCGGGTGGCCGCGAATAACCATAGTGGACTGTCGCGATCCAGCGTGCCGCACGTTCCTCAGCCCCGGGACTCGCCCGCTCCAGGGTGCTGTAGCGCACCTGCGCGAGGTCTTCGACGCCGGAAGAGCGCCGGAACAGACTCACTGACTCGATCTGCACGCGAACCTCACTGCCATCGCGATGCAGGTTCAGGGGCGACTGCGGATTCTCCGGCTTCCAGAGTGCGTACCAGACCTGGTTTCGCTGCGCCGTATGGAAAGCGCCGCATTCCTGGTAGTCGCTTTCCGCGGTCGACAGGTTGAATCGCTCACAGGTGGCGATGTAGTGGGTCAGGAAGTACCGGGTGACCGATTCGTCGAGCGGCGCCGTGCCGTCGTACAGCGGCACCGAGTCGACTACTCCGGTCGTACTGTCGACCCGGATCAGGTAAGGTTCGACACGCTTCAACGGCAGCAGCACCAGAAGCGCACCGGCGCTGGCGAGCGCGCAGATCCATCCGCCCGCGGCGACCCTCCAGGCGGTGCGTGCGCTTTGCCGATACTGCGCCAGGCGGTCGGCATCCCAGCTCGCGGCCTCGGAGAAATACGCGTCCGCGTCTTCCGTCGTCGCCTGCGGATTCATGGAACCAGGCCCTGAATGGTGGCGCGTTGCACTGCCGTGGCAGTGGGACTCGCTCCCGCATTGATCGGCTGCAATGTGCCATCACACCGAAGGGCAGGCCGACTGCACCCCAACAGCACCAGCACCATTCCGACCCAACAGATCCGTCGCATCATGCATTCCTCCAGCGCAACGGCTAGAATTCCTTCAGCAAGCCGCTGACTGACCGTTCGAACACCATGGGTTGACGCAGCTATGCCGCCCGCAACTAGGACGCGGACTGCCTCGATGCCAGCTGCCCTACCTTTACCAGTGCGTGAGCTCCGCCGAAGGCCACGCTACGGGCCACGTACCCGCGCCCGGCGTTCAACACCCGGCTCACGACTGCGAAGCTCGACAAACCGACGCCGCCGGCCAGCCCCCCGGCGATCGGCATGATCTGTCGCAGCAGCAGGAACACGAGCCCCGCCATCAGCACCATGTCGAGTGCGTCAACGGTCAGGATGGCAGTGCCCCGCGCCGCCGTTTGCGCGGCGTAGGATTGCACGATGTCCAGCAGCAAGGCCGCCACCAGCACGGTGAGAATCGTGATCAGCGCGTAAGTTGCGAGTTGTGCAATCCAGGCGTCGAAGTATCGTCGCGTGGAGTCGAACAGCAGCATCGTCACGAACAACGGACCGATCGCCAGCAGCACCGCGCAGGCGATGCTCGACAGCGCGATCAGGAACATCGCATACACGCACAGCATGCCAACCAGAATCCACACAGCGGCCCCGGCCAGGTAGAATCCGCCGTCGCCGTACAGCAGACTGCCCTTGCTCCAGAGCTCCGCGGCAACCTCGCCCCCCTGCTGCCAGATAGCGTCGATCGTGGCGACAGGGTCTGCCGCACCGACCACTTTCGCCGCCAGTTCAGCCGGCGCCTGATAGAACGTGTCGACGAGCAGTGAGTTGTAGAGCCACAGTCGGGTGGCCACGCCCAGCACGAGCGCGAGCACCATGATGCGCCGCAAGCCGTGTGCGAACGGCTCCTCGACGCGTCCGGTAAGCTGAAGGTAGCCCCACGTCATCACATAAACGGTCGCCAGTGTGACTATCGCTGGCTCAAGCGCCGACGCGATTCGGGCCGTATTGTCGCCGATATAGCCCGACAGCTGCTGGTTGAGCCAGGTCCAGAAGGATGCGAAGAATCCCATTGCTAACCTCCGGCGCCCAGCGACTGGAATGGAGATGGCTCGAAGCGCGTCTTGAACGTTCCGTGACCTGCGCTCGCACGCTCTGCGGCCTGCTGCCGCAGGGCCCACTGCTGCGCCAGCGCGAGCTGACCTAGCATCTGTAGCTTGGTCTGCTCGTTCTGGACCATGACCTGCTCCGCCCCGATGCGCGCCTGAAGATCGAGGACCGCCTTGGCGTCCTGGGCGCCCGGAATTGCGTCGATCAATTGCTGTATGGCAGAGAACCGGCCGCTGGCGTTGCTCAACGCCTCCTGCGAGACTGACTGCAGTAGCGCGATGGCATTGCGGGCCGCAGTCAACTGCGCCCGGACGTCCGAAGCCAGCAGATCCACCTGGGCGGCAGGGAGTATCGAATTGGCATCGACGGTGCTTCGTACGTCCGCCGCGAGCCTTTGAAAGGTGCCGGTGGTGCCTTGCAGGACTCCGGCAATGTCCTGCTGGTTCGCTGGCAGGTAGTTGCGCACTGTATCTGCGAGCAATCCCTCCATGCCGCGCGGCCCGGTAAGGGACTGGTACTGGGCACGCGCCTGCTCGAGTTGTGCCTGCGCGGCCTCCAGCTGCGACGCCATCGTTGCAACCTGATGCAACAGCTGCGTGACCGATGCGACGTCGATGACAGCGAACTGCGCTTGCACCGGCGTCGCCGCAACCAGCGACCCGATCAGCACGATGCCGGCGCAACTCAAGACTCGTAGAGTCATGACCCTTCTCCCCGCCTGTCGGCTATTCAAGCTCACCGTGATGATTTTTCGTTCCGTGCATGAATGCATCCACCCAGCATGCGGGGTGCGCGCCATGGGAGCGTATGAGCTGCTGCATCCTCGCGACCTCGCTCGTGCGCCCGGAGATGACGCTCAGTTCCCCGTCGAATCCCCGCAGATCGAGTTGGCACACCACGCTCTGGAGTCCCTGCTTCAGCAGAAACGTCCTCGATCCTGGCTCCATTTCCTTCACCAGTCGGTATTCACGCTCGGTGAGTCCAAAGCCGCGCGTATACTCTTCGAGACTCGCTTCCGGATTCGGGAAGAACAACTTGGTCGGCGTCTGCTCGACGATCGTGCGGCTTATCGGGCTGTCCAGCACGTCGCTGGCGCTCTGTGTCGCGAGGCACATGACGCCATTGTGCTTGCGCCAGGTCTTGGGGCCGTCCTTGGCGAAGGTCTCGAAAGCCGGATCCGCCAGCAGTCGCCAGAACTCGTCCATCCAGCAGACCAGCCTGCGGCCGTCGAGCAGCTGCCTGACCAGATGAAACAGGTACAGAGTTACCGGCGCGCGCAATCTGGCGTGGGCCAGAAAATCCGTGACATCGATCCCGATGATCGACTGCGTCGCGAGGCGCGGTACCACCTGGTCTTCTGGATTGTCGAATACCCACGCATAGTCGCCGCGAGCGGATGCACACCATGGTGCAAGTCGCGCGTGTATACCCTCCGGATCCGTCGGATCGAGGAACTCCACCAGCCGCGACAGTCGTCGCTCGGACCCATCCAGTGCCATCGTGCCAGCCAGCGCCTGATCCAGGTCATCCTGCTGGCGTACACCAAGGGTCCTGACCTCGCCCGCCTGCACCAGGCAACGAAGCCACGATTTCAGGAATTCGAGGTTGCCGGCGTCCG
>CAWIQV010000051.1:0-11461 GCA_963838275.1 uncultured Gammaproteobacteria bacterium
GCGCAGGTCGCGGACGCCGCGAAGCGGGCACGCGACATCGTCGAGCGCGCGCGTGCCGGCGATGATTTCGGCAAGCTGGCACTGACCTACTCGCAGAGCGAGACCGCGCTGGAGGGCGGCCTGCTCGGCTGGCGCAAGGGCACCGAGCTGCCGACGTTCCTGGCCGATACGATCGCGCGCATGAAGGCGGGGCAGGTATCCGACGTGATGCAGACCTCGAGCGGCTTCCACATCGTGAAGCTGAACGACACCCGCATCGCCGGTGGTTCGCGCATCGTCCAGCAGGTGCACCTGCGCCACATCCTGCTCAAGCCCACCGAGATCGAGGACGACGCCACGGTGCAGCAGAAGCTCGCGCACATGCGCGAGCAGATCCTGGCCGGCCAGGAGGAGTTCGCGGTGCTGGCCCGGACCAATTCGCAGGATCCGGGCTCGGCCGTCAACGGCGGCGACCTCGGCTGGGCCCAGCCCGAGACCTACGTGCCGGCGTTCGCGGCGGTCGCCGCCGGGCTCAAGGACAACGAGATCAGCCAGCCGTTCCGCACCGAGTACGGCTGGCACATCATGCAGCTGCTCGGGCGCCGCGATTACGACGACACCAACGAGGCGGCGCGCGAGAAGGCCTTCGAGGCGCTGCGCGACAGCCGCGTCGAGGAGGCCACCGAGCTGTGGCTGCAGCGCATCCGCGACGAGGCCTACGTCGAGCTGCGCCTCTGATTGCGCCTCCGATTGCACCCGTAGCCCTGAGCGCCGGCGAGCCGGCAGGCATCGGGCCCGAGCTGTGCCTCGCGGCCGCGCGGCTGCCCCGCAGCTTCCCGCTGGTGTGCCTCGCCGACCGTGAGCTGCTGGCGCAGCGCGCGCAGCGGCTGCATTGGACGCTCGCCCTGCAGGACTACGCGCCGGGCCAGCCGGTCGCGGGCGAGGCCGGGCAGCTGTGCGTGCTGCACCAGCCGCTCGCGTGCCCGAGCGTGCCGGGGCGGCTCGAGCCAGCCAATGCCCGCTACGTGCTCGGGCTCATCGACCGCGCGGTCGACGGCTGCCTGCGCGGCGAATTCAGTGCGCTCGTGACCGCACCGGTGCAGAAGAGCCTGCTCAGCGACGCGGGGATCGCCTTCAGCGGCCACACCGAGTACATCGCGCTGCGTACCGGCGCGCCTCGACCGGTCATGCTGCTCACCGCCGGGACCCTGCGGGTCGCGCTCGCGACCACGCACCTGGCGCTGCGCGACGTGAGTGCGGCGCTGAACACGCCCGAGCTGCTCGCGACGCTGCTGGTGCTCGCGGGCGACCTGCGGCGCTGCTTCGGCATCGAGCAGCCGCGCATCGCGGTCTGCGGCCTGAACCCGCACGCCGGCGAGGCGGGCCACCTCGGCGACGAGGAGCTGCGGATCATCGGGCCGGCGATCCGGCAGGCGCGCGCCCGCGGGACTGCTGCTCGAGGGGCCGCTGCCGGCCGACACGGTGTTCGTGCCGCAGCATCTGGCAGCCTTCGACGCCGTGCTCGCGATGTACCACGACCAGGGGCTGCCGGTGCTCAAGGCGCAGAGCTTCGGCCACGCCGTGAACGTCACGCTCGGGCTGCCGATCGTGCGCACCTCGGTGGATCACGGAACCGCGCTCGACCTGGCCGGCAGCGGCCGCGCCGATTCCGGCAGCCTGCTCGCGGCGATGGCGCTGGCCGCGCAGATCGCGCGCGTGGTGCGCGCCGCGCGGGCGCGCCGGCCCGTGAACCGCGCGCGCAAGCGCTTCGGGCAGCACTTCCTGCACGACCCCGCGGTGATCGCGCGCATCGTCGCCGCGATCGCGCTGCAGCCGGGCGACGCCGCGGTGGAGATCGGTCCCGGGCGCGGCGCGCTGACCGCGCAGCTGCTCGCCGCCGCCGGCCGGCTCGACGCGGTGGAGATCGACCGCGACCTGGCCGCGCAGCTGCGCGCGCGCTTCGCGCGCCGAGCCGCGCTTCACGCTGCACGAGCGCGACGCGCTCGAGATGGACTGGGGTGCGCTCGCCGCTGCTGCGCGGCACGCGGCTGCGGGTGGTCGGGAACCTGCCGTACAACATCTCGACGCCGCTGCTGTTCCGGCTGCTGCGCGACGCCCCGTCGATCCTCGACATGCATTTCATGCTGCAGAAGGAAGTCGTCGACCGCATCCTCGCGCCCCCGGGCAGCCGCACCTACGGGCGCCTGACCGTGATGCTCGCGCCCCTGGTACGGGCCGTCCGGGTGCTGGAGGTCGGTCCAGGGGCGTTCCAGCCCCCGCCGCAGGTCAGCTCCGCGATGGTGCGCCTCACGGTGGATCCGGCACCGCCCGACTGGGCGCTGACGCCGCTGTATGCGACGCTGGTGAGCGCGGCCTTCGGTCAGCGGCGCAAGACCCTGCGCAACGCCCTCGGCGGCCTGCTCGGGCCCGCGCAGATCAGTGCGCTCGGCATCGACCCGGGTGCCAGGGCGGAGGTGCTGGCGCCGGAGCAGTTCGGCGCGCTTGCCCGCGCAGCGGCTGGAAGTATTCGCTAAGCTTGGGCCAGAGCATGCGCGAGGACCGCCACAAGATACGCGTCGAGGTCGAGACCAGTTACCTCGAGGACCAGTCCGAGCCGCGAGAGCGGCGGTTCGTGTTCTCCTACACGATCACGATCCGCAACGAAGGCGAGGTCCCCGCGAAGCTGATGACGCGCCACTGGGTGATCACCGACGCCAACGGCCAGGTGCGCGAAGTGCGCGGCGACGGCGTGGTCGGCGAGCAGCCCTACCTGCTGCCGGGCCAGGGATTCCGCTATTCGAGCGGCGCGGTACTCGAGACGCCGGTGGGCGCGATGCACGGCAGCTACCAGATGGTCGGCGGACGACGGTGCGCGCTTCGATGCGCCGATCGCGCCTTCCGCCTGGCCATTCCGGGCATGCTGCACTAGGCAGCGCATGGCGCGCTGGGCCATCGGCGACGTGCAGGGCTGCGGCGCGGAGCTCGAGGAGCTGCTGGCGCTGATCCGCTTCAATGCCGACCGCGACCGGCTCTGGTTCGTCGGCGACCTGGTCAACCGCGGTCCCGCGCTCGCTCCAGGTGCTGCGGCTGGTGCGCAGCCTCGATGCGAACGCGGTCGTGCGTGCTCGGCAATCACGACCTGCACCTGCTGGCGGTCGCGCTGGCCGGCGCGAAGCTGCGGCGCAGCGATACCCTCGACGACGTGCTCGCCGCGCCGGACCGCGACACGCTGCTCGACTGGCTGCTGCGGCGTCCGCTGGCGTACCAGGACCCCGGCACCCCGAGCTGCTCGGTGCACGCCGGGCTGGTGCCGCAGTGGACCGTGCCGCAGGCGCTGCAGCTCGCGCGCCGAGGTGCAGCGCGCGCTGCAGCGCGATGCGCAGCGGCCTGCTCTCGCGCCTGTACGGTGACCGGCCGGACCGCTGGGAGCCGACGCTGTCCGGCGTCGCGCGGCTGCGCTTCGCGATCAACGTGCTGCACGCGGCTGCGCTTCTGCACCAGCGACGGACGCATCGACTTCGAGCACAAGGGCGCCGCCGCGACTCCGCGCCACCGCCGTGCGCTGCCCTGGTTCCGGGTGCCCGGCGCGCCAGCCGCGGCCGGCGCATCGTCTTCGGCCACTGGTCGGCGCTCGGACTGCACACTGCCGACGGCGTCCTCGGGCTCGATACCGGCTGCGTCTGGGGCGGCGCGCTGACCGCCGTGAACCTGGACGCGCCGCAGGCCCCGCCGCTCAGCGTGCGGAGTCGCCAGCCGCGCGCCAATGGAGAGTGATCGCCGGCGTCTCGCCGCGGTAGCCATCGAGCCGCAGGTGCAGCACGACCGGTGCCCCTTCCGCGGGCACCTCGAACTGCGTACGCTCGCCCGCCAGCACCTCGAGGCGGGCGATCTGGCCCGGCTGGACCCGGAACTCCATGCGCGGCGGCCAGCGACCGCCCTCCGGCGCCGACAGCGTCGCGCTGCCTTCACCGCCCTGTCCGCGCAGGTCCAGCAGCAGCGCCGCACCGTCCCAGTACTGGGCGATGGCCGGTGCGGCGGCGCTCGCCCCGGCCACCTGCACGCTGACCACCTGGACCGCGGCCGGGCCGCGCGCCGCATGCGATTTCCATGGCCAGTGCGGCGCACAGCCGGCCAGGACGCTGCCGGCCAGCGCACCCAGGCACGGCAGCAGCACCGGCAGCCGCGTGCGCGCCGCGCCATCCTCGGATCCCTTGCTCGCCATGGTGACCTCCCGGCAATGCGCTTACCATAGCCGAATCGGCCCCATTTCGGACATGGCCGCAGACGGCTGCCCCGCGGAGCATGCTTCCCCTCAAGCCCATTGATTTCCGGCGGTGGATCGAGTCCCACCGGCACCTGCTGCGGCCGCCGGTCGGCAACAAGCTCGTCTACGAGGACGGCGAATTCATCATCATGGTCGTCGGCGGACCCAACTCGCGCAAGGACTTCCATGTCGATCCGGCCGAGGAGTTCTTCCACCAGATCGAAGGCGCGATGGTGCTGCAGACCATGCAGGCCGGGCAGCGCGTGGACGTGCCGATCCGTGCCGGCGAGATCCTGCTGCTGCCGCCCGGGATCCCGCACTCCCCGCAGCGCTTCGCGGATTCCGTCGGGCTCGTGATCGAACGCCGCCGGCGCGCCGGCGAGTACGATGCGCTGCAGTGGTACTGCGAATCCTGCAATACGCTGCTGTACCAGGAACGCTTCGAGCTGCAGGACATCGAGACCCAGTTCCCGCCGGTGTTCGACCGCTTCTTCGGCAGCCTGTCCCTGCGTACCTGCCGGAACTGCCATGCGATCATGCAGCCACCGGCGGCGGCCGGGGCGGGAGCAGGCGCGACCCATGGCGCGCAATGAACGGGCACAGTGGGCGCGGCTCGACCTCGACGGCGTGACGGTGCTGGCCGACCTCGCCGCCGGCGCGACGCTGGCACGCCCGCTCGAGTTCCACGGTCCGCAGCTGCGCTGCTTCGGCGCCGCCGCCGCGCAGAACGTGCCGCTGGTGGTCGACGGTTTCAACGGGCGGGTCGCGCAGGGCGCGAGCTGTAATGCCAGCGTCTTGACGCTCGCGCCGCACGCGAACACCACGCATACCGAGGCGGTCGGACACCTGACCATCGAGCGGGTCGATGCGTGGCGGATCATTCCGCAGCGCCTGCTGGTCGCGGTGCTGCTGACCGTGCAGCCACAGCGCGCCGCGGACAGTGGCGAAGGCAGCGTGCCGCCACCGGCGCCCGAAGACTGGCTGATCACCGCCGCCGCCATCGCGCGCGCGTGGCCGGCGCCGCTCGCCGCGCGCCTCGGCGTACGCGCCGCCGTGATCCGCACCTTGCCGAACGAACGCCACCGCTTCAGCGACCCGCCCAACGCACCCGTATCGGGGGCACCGGAGACACCGCTGGCGCTGGCCGCATCGGCCGCGGCGACGACACCGGCACCGGCACCGTTCCTGTCGCGCGAAGCGATGCTCGCGCTGGTCGAGCGCGGCATCGAGCACCTGGTGCTCGACGTCCCTTCCGCCGACCGCGCCAGCGACGGTGGCGCGCTGACCGCGCACCGCATCTTCTTCGGGCTGCCGCCGCAGAGCACGCAGCTCGCCGCGAGTACGCGCGCGGATTGCACGCTGACGGAGCTGGCCTACGTTGCCGACACGATCGCCGACGGCTGGTACCTGCTCTCGCTGCAGGCGCCCGCGATCGCCGGGGACGCCGTGCCGTCGCGACCGGTGCTCTATCCGCTGCGCGTGCCTTGAGGAGCGCGAGCCGGGTGCGCGACTTTGCCGCCGAGCTGGAGTGGGCCCGCGCGCAGGACCGGGCCGATCCGCTGGGCGCGCTGCGCGCCCGCTTCGCGCTGCCGCGCGCGGAGGCCGGGACCGCGCCGGCCGCCATCGATCCGTCGTGCTACCTGTGCGGGCATTCCCTGGGTCTGGCTCCGCTCGGTGCACGGGCGATGCTCGAGCAGGAACTCACCGACTGGGAGCGCCTGGGCGTGCAGGGCCACGAGCGCGCCCACTCGCCGTGGATCGGCTACGCCGAGCAGCTGCATGCGCCGCTCGCGCGCCTCGCCGGCGCGCAGGCCGGCGAAGTCATCGCGATGAACTCGCTCGAGCGTGAACCTGCACCTGCTGCTCTCGAGCTTCTACCGTCCGACGCGCGAGCGCAGCGTGATCCTGATCGAGGCCGGCGCGTTTCCGTCCGACCGCCAGGTCGTCAGTTCGCAGATCGCCTGGCACGGCCTGGATCCCGCACGCGAGCTGGTCGAGCTCGCCCCGCGCACCGGCGAATCGTGCCTGCGCACTGCTGACATCGAGCAGCGCATCGCGCAGCTCGGGGAACGGCTCGCGCTGGTACTGTGGCCGGGCGTGCAGTACCTGACCGGCCAGTACTTCGAAATCGCGCGCCTGGCGGCCGCGGCGCACGCGGCCGGCGCGCTGATCGGGCTGGACCTCGCCCATGCGATCGGCAACGTGCCGCTCGCGCTGCACGCGGATGGCGTGGATTTTGCCGCCTGGTGCAGCTACAAGTACCTGAACGCGGGGCCGGGCGCGATCGGCGGCGCGTTCGTGCACGAGCGTCACCTGGGGCGCCCCGGCTTGCCGCGCCTGCGCGGCTGGTGGGGTCACGAGCCCGCGACCCGGTTCCTGATGGACTCGCGCTTCTCCCCGGCTCCCGGCGCGGCGGCCTATGCGATCAGCAATCCGCCGGTTTTCTCGAGTGCGCCGCTGCGGGCCGCGCTGCCGCTGTTCGACGAGGCCGGCATGCCGGCGCTGCGCGCGCAAGTCGCTCGCGCTCACGGCGCACCTGGAATCGCTGCTGCGGGACCTGCTCGGCGACGAGCTCGGCGTGGTGACCCCGCCGCCCTCGCCGCGCGCGGCGCGCAGCTCTCGCTGCGCCTGCGCGCCGGGGCGCGCCGCGGTCGGGAGGTGTTCCGCTTCCTCGAGCGCCGCGGGGTGATCGGCGACTGGCGTGAACCGGACCTGATACGTCTCAGCGCCGTACCGCTGTACAACCGCCACGAGGACATCGTGCGCGCCGCATGGACGCTGCGCGAGGCCCTCACCGCCGCGCCGGCATGAGCGCCTGCACGCTCATCGGCGCCGGTCCGGTCGGAACGCTGCTCGCACTGCTGCTCGAGCGTCGCGGCTGGCGGGTGCGCGTGCTGGAGCGGCGCGCGGACCCGCGCCGCGCGCCCCCGAGCGCGGCCGTTCGATCAACCTCGCGCTCGCGGCCCGCGGCCTCGCGGCGCTCGAGCGGGCCGGGCTCGCGCGCGCGGTGGCGCCGCTGATGATCGGCATGCGCGGCCGGATGCTGCACGAACGCGACGGAGCGCTCCAGTTCCTGCCCTATGGCCAGAACCCTGGGGAGATCATCCACGCGGTGAGCCGTGACGCGCTGAACCGCGCGCTGCTCGACGCCGCAGCCGCGCGGCCGGGCATCGAACTGGTGTTCGAGGCCCGCTGCGTCGACGTCGATCCGTCCGCCGGCAGGCTGCAGTGGCGCGACGAGCGCACCGGGCAGCCGCACCAGGAGCCCTTCGAGCTGCTGGTGGGCGCCGACGGCGCGGGCTCGGCGGTGCGCGGCGCGCTGCTGGCGCGTGGCTACACGCAGGCCTCGGAGGTCGCGCTCGCACACGATTACCGCGAGCTCGACATCGCGCGCGGCGGCGCGCCGTCCGGCGACGGCTTCGTGTTCACGCCCGACGCACTGCACATCTGGCCGCGCGGCGGCTTCATGCTCATTGCGCTGCCGAACACCGACGGCAGCTTTACGGCCACGCTGTTCCTGCCGCGCGCAGGTCCGGTGAGCTTCGAGCGGCTGGCGACGCCGGCCGACGTGCTCGGCTTCCTGCGCAGCGAGTTTCCGGACGCGGCGGCCGTGATCGACGATCCGGTCGCCCAGTTCGCGCGCCATCCGCAGGGACGGCTCGCGACGCTCTACTGCGAAGGCTGGCAGGCCGCCGGCCGGGTGCTGCTGATCGGGGACGCCGCACACGCGATCGTGCCGTTCCACGGCCAGGGCCTGAACTGCGGGTTCGAGGATTGCGTGGTGCTCGAGCGGCTGCTCGACGCCGCGGCGGCGCCGGCGGACGCGTTCGCGCGCTTCGAGCCGGCGCGACGCGCGGACACGAGGGCGATCGCGGCGATGGCGCTCGAGAATTACGTGGAGATGCGCGATGCCGTGCGCACCGCCGGCTTCGCCGCGCGACGCACGCTCGGCCAGCAGCTGGAGCGCGAGTTTCCCGGGCGCTTCATCACGCGCTACGCGATGGTGATGTTCCATCCGGAGATCCCGTACGCCGAGGCGCAGCGTCGCGCCGTGCAGCAGGACCAGGTCATCGATGCGCTGCTCTCCGGAGCTCCCCGCGCCGACGCCGGGCGCCTGCTCACGCAGGCGGGGCTGTAGAATGGACACGCCATGACCGCCCCCGACAGCACCAGCACCGCTCCCGCGCTCGACGCGCTGTGGATGCCCTTCACCGCCAACCGGCAGTTCAAGGCCGCGCCGCGCCTGCTGGTGCGTGCGCACGGCATGTACTACACCGCCCAGGACGGAGCGCGCGTGCTCGACGCGGTCGCCGGACTGTGGTGCGTGAATGCCGGCCACTGTCGCGAGGAGATCGCCGCCGCGATCGCGCGCCAGAGCCGGGAGCTGGACTTCGCACCGACCTTCCAGATGGGACATCCGCTGGCGTTCGAGGCCGCGCAGCGCGTCGCGGCGCTGATGCCGGCCGGGCTCGACCGCATCTTCTTCACCAACTCCGGTTCCGAATCGGTCGACACCGCGCTCAAGATCGCACTCGCCTACCATCGCGCCCGTGGCGAGGGCCACCGCCACCGGTTCATCGGGCGCGAACGTGGCTACCACGGGGTCGGCCTCGGCGGCACCTCGGTCGGCGGCATCGGCACCAACCGCAAGGCCTTCGGCGGCAACCTGATGCCCGGAGTCGATCACCTGCCGCACACTCACGAGCTGGCGCAGATGGCTTTTTCACGCGGCCAGCCGGCCTGGGGCGCGCACCTGGCCGACGCGCTCGAACGCCTGGTCGCACTGCACGACGCGTCGAGCATCGCCGGCGTGATCGTGGAGCCGGTGGCCGGATCCACCGGCGTGCTGGTGCCGCCGGTCGGCTACCTCGAGCGGCTGCGCGAGCTGTGCACGCGCCACGGCCTGCTGCTGATCTTCGACGAGGTCATCACGGCCTTCGGGCGGCTCGGTGCCGCGACCGCGAGTACCCGCTTCGGCGTGCGCCCGGACCTGATCACGCTCGCCAAGGGCCTCAGCAACGCCGCGGTACCGATGGGCGCCGTGGCGGTGGATCGCGCGATCCACGATACCGTGGTCGGCGCCGGAGCGGACGGCGGCATCGAGCTCTACCACGGCTACACCTATTCGGCGCATCCGCTGGCCGCGGCAGCGGCCATCGCGGCGCTCGACCTGTACCAGCGCGAGCAGCTATTCGCGCGCGCCGCGACGCTCGCGGCACCGTTCGAGTCCGCCGTGCACGCCCTCCGGGCCGCCCCACACGTGCGCGACATCCGCAACATTGGCCTGATGGCGGCGGTCGAGCTCGAGCCGCGCGCCGGTGCGGCGGGCCGTCGCGGCTATGAGACCTTCCTCGGCTGCCTGCAGCGTGGTGTCCTGGTCCGCTGCACTGGCGATACGCTGGCGTTCTCGCCGCCGCTGATCGTCGAGCCGGCGCAGATCGCAGTCATCTTCGACACCGTTGCCGAAACGCTGCGCAGCATCCGCTGACGCGGCCGCTGGCGCATGCTGCTGCAACTCAAGACGCTGCTGCGCGAGCTCGTGCTGCCGCCGACCTCGCTGCTGCTGCTCGGCTTCCTCGGCCTGTGGCTGTGGCAGCGCCGTCCGCGCCTCGCGCGCGCGCTGCTGCTGACCGTCTGCGCGGCCCTGTGGATGCTCTGCACGCCCGTGGTCGCCAGTCTGCTCACCGCGTCGGCGCAGCGCTATCCGGCCCTCGACCTGCGCACCGCGCCGCCGGCCGGGGCGATCGTGATCCTGGGCGGCGGCGGCCAGCGCGCCTGGGCGCCCGAGTACCAGGGCCCCGCGGCCGGAGCGGTGCTGCTCGAGCGCCTGAGCTACGGGGCGTTTCTCGCGCATCAGACCGGGTTGCCGGTGCTCGTCAGCGGCCACGGGATCGAAGCGGTCGCGATGCGCGCGACCCTGGTCCGCAATTTCGGCGTCACGCCCCGGTGGGTCGACGATGCCGCCTACGACACGTTCGAGAACGCGCGCGATTCGGCGCGCCTGCTGCGCGCCGACGGCGTGCACCGCGTGCTGCTCGTCAGTCACGGCACGCACCTGTGGCGGGCCGCGCACGAGTTCACGGCCGCCGGCATTGAGGTCGTGCCCGCCCCGGTGAACTATGGCGGCGTGCCGGACGAGGGCTGGCTGCGCTGGCTGCCCGACGCGGAAGCACTGCGCCGCTCGCACCTCGCGATCTACGAGCTGCTCGGCGAGCAGGCGCGCGAGCTGCTGGCGTTCGCGCACCTGCGCCGGCAATGACGCCGCCGCGGGCGGCCCGCGCTGCGCCGCGCGCTCAGGTTCTGCTTGCCGGGATGCCGCGCGTCGGCGTCAGCGCTGCACGTCGGTGCGCTGGAACACCACGCGCCGGTTCAGCGCGCGTCCGTCGGCCGTCGCATTGTCGGCAATCGGCCTGCTCTGTCCATAGCCCATGGTCGACAGTCGCGCGGCCGCGATGCCGTGCGCGACCAGGTAGGACTTGACGGCCTCGGCCCGGCGCTGCGAGAGCCCGAGATTGTGCGCCGCCTTGCCATTGCTGTCGGTGTGACCCTCGAGCACTCCGGTGGCAGACGGTGACTGCTCCAGGAAGCCGACCAGGCGGTCGAGGTCAGGATCGGATTCCGGCTTGATCCGCGCCGAGTCGTTGTCGAAGTAGACCTGCAGCCGGATCGTCAGGCTGCAGCCATTGGCATCGACCTTGTCGCCGGGCGGAGTGTTCGGGCATCGGTCCAGGCTGTCCGGCACCCCATCATGGTCGCTGTCGAGGGCCACCACCGCGGGCGGTGGCGGCGGGGGTGCCTGCGCGACCGGGGGTGGGGGCGGCGGTGGGGTCGGAGGTGGTGGTGGTGGTGGTGGCGGCGGCGCGATCGCCGCGGCGGCCGGGGACGGCGCCCCGAAGTTCCAGCGCAGTCCGACGCCGATGTACGGATCGAGCCGCGTGCCGTTGCCGGCAGCCGTATCGATGCGCCCACCCGCATCCGCGCGCAACTGCAGGCTCGAGGAGCCGAAGCGCACGACATCGGCGAGCAGCCCCGCGCCGAGCCGGGCCGTCGGGTCGGTCCCGCTGCGCGCATTGTCGTAGTGGCTGCTTTCGAATCCGACGCCGGCTTCGACGAAGGGATTGATCGACGCGCTGCGCTGGAACACGCGGGCTACGGCCAGCTCACCGATGTCGAGGCGGAGTTCCCCCGCCGGATTGGCGTCGGCCGCTCCGAAGCGGT
>CAWIQV010000052.1:0-35789 GCA_963838275.1 uncultured Gammaproteobacteria bacterium
GCCGGTCGCTGCAGGCTGTGCGCAATTGCCGGCAGCGCGGTCGTCACGATCGTGCCGTCGAGGGTCTCCATGAAGAACGCCGCTGCGACGATCAGCGGGATGCGGCGGGAGAACACCGCCGCGGCGCCGGCGCCCGGATTGCTCGACATCGAACTGACCTGCGACGCCAGCCGCCTACTTCGCCAGGCGGCGATGCGGCTTGGGCTTGCCGCGCCCGGAGGACGGCCGTCGCGCGACCGCGACCGCGGCGAGCGCCTGACCCTTCACGCGTACCTGCTGCAGCCGCTTGAGCACCTGGGCCGGCATCGCCGCCGGCAGCCGCACGAAGCTGTGGTCGTCCTGGATTTCGATGCCGTTGATCTGCGAGCCGTCGAGATCCGCTTCGTTGGCGATCGCCCCGACGATGTTGCCCGGGCTGCACGCCGTGCGCGCGGCCGACTTCGAGCCGGTAGGTCTGCTGGGGGCCGAAGCGGGATCCCTTGCGGTGCGAGCCCCGGCGATCGGATCCGGCGTCCCGATGCGATCCTGCGTTGGGCTCGCGCGCGGGCTCCGCAGCGCGTTCCGGCCGCGGCGGCTCGGCCCCGAGCAGCAGCGCGCGTCCTGCCCTGTGCGAGGCTGGCGATGGCGGCCGCGACGTCCAGCAGTCCGGCGCCGCTCTCGCGCGCGAATTCCTCGACGACAGCGCGATAGGAACCGGCAACGCCGCGCTGCAGCGCGGCGGCGATGCGGTCCTTGAACTGCGCGATCCGGCGCCGATTGACGTCATCGAGCGTCGGCAGGTTCATCGCCTCGATCGGCTGGCGCGTCGCGCGCTCGATAGCGCGCAGCATGTTGCGCTCGCGTGGCGCGACGAACAGGATCGCCTGGCCGCTGCGTCCCGCCCGGCCGGTGCGCCCGATCCGGTGCACGTAGGATTCGGGGTCGTGGGGCACGTCGAAATTCACCACGTGGCCGATGCGTTCGACGTCGAGCCCGCGCGCGGCGACGTCGGTGGCGACGAGGATGTCGATCGCGCCCGCTTTCAGCTGCGCGACCGTGCGCTCGCGCTGGGCCTGCTGGATGTCGCCATTGAGCGCCGCGGCGGCGAAGCCGCGCGCGACCAGTCGCTCGGCGAGCTCGACCGTCGACTGCTTGGTGCGCACGAACACCAGCATGGCATCGAAGGTTTCGACCTCGAGGATGCGCGTCAGCGCATCGAGCTTGTGCAGCCCGCTGACCAGCCAGTAGCGCTGGCGGATGCCTGCGGCGGTCGTGGTCCGGCTGCGGATCGTGATCTCGCGCGGCGTGCGCAGGTGGCGCTGCGCGATGCGCCGGATCGCCGCCGGCATCGTCGCGGAGAACAGCGCCACCTGGCGCTCGCGCGGGGTGCGCGCGAGGATCGTCTCGATGGCATCGACGAATCCCATCTGCGAGCATCTCGTCGGCCTCGTCGAGCACGACGAAGCGGATGCCCTCGAGCGCGAGCGTGCCGCGCTCGAGGTGGTCGATGACGCGCCCCGGCGTGCCGACGATCACGTGCGTGCCGCGTTGCAGCGCATGGAGCTGCGGCGTGTAGCTCTGGCCGCCATAGATCGGCAGGACGTGGAAGCCGGGCAGGTGCGCGGCGTACTTCTGGAACGCCTCGGCGACCTGGATCGCCAGTTCGCGCGTGGGTACCATCACCAGCAGCTGGGGGTCGCGCTGCGCGAGGTCGAGTCGCGACAGCAGCGGCAGTGCGAACGCCGCGGTCTTGCCGGTACCGGTCTGCGCCTGACCGAGCAGGTCCGAACCGCCCAGCAGCACCGGTATCGTGGCCGCCTGGATCGGCGTCGGGGTTTCGTACCCGACGTCCCGCAGCGCCCGGGCCACCTCCGGGCGGAGCCCCAGTGCATCGAACGTCAGCGCGGCATCAGGCAGCGCGGCATCGGCGTCGGCGATTTCCATGGGGTGCGGGGCGGGCGTACGGGGGGGCGCAGTGTAGCGACTTGGAATCCGCGCGTCCCGTTGGCGTACTACCGGCCGGTCGGTGCCGTGGCCAGGTAGCGCCGCTCGAACTCCTCGGCCGGCAGCGGCCGGCTGTGCAGGAAGCCCTGCAGTTCGTCGCAGCCGAGCAGCCGCAGGGTTGCGGACTGGGCCTCGGTCTCGACCCCTTCGGCGATGACCTTGAGCTTGAGGGAATGCGCGAGCTGGATGATCGTCGACACCAGTGCCGACGCGGTCGGGGTCTGCCCGAGTTCGGCAATGAACGTGCGATCGATCTTGAGTGCGTCCACCGGGAGCCGCGCCAGGTAGCTCAGCGAGGAGAAACCGGTACCGAAGTCGTCGATCGCGATCCGGATGCCGAGGTCGCGGATGGCCTGCAGATGGGGGATTCCGTGGTGCACGTCATCCATGATCACGCTCTCGGTGATCTCCAGCTCCAGTCCCGCGGCCGCGGCAGCATCCACGGCGATCAGCTCCTCGATCTGGTGCGTGAATCCGCGATCGCGCAGCTGCACCGCCGAGACGTTGACCGCCAGCGGGATGAGTGCCCATCCGCTGCGCCGCCACCGCAGGGAGTCGGCGATCGCCTGCGCCATCGCCCATCGGCCGACCTCGCGGATCAGCCCGGTCTCCTCGAGCAGCCCGATGAACCTGCCGGGGGGTACCAGGCCGGTGCGCGGATCCTGCCAGCGGATCAGCGCCTCGGCGCCGCAGACCGCGCCGTCCGCGAGGCGGATCTTCGGCTGGTAGTGCAGCACGAATTCCTGGCGCTCCAGCGCCTGGCGCAGCTGGCTCTCCAACGCCAGCCGGCTGGCGGCGGCCTCGCTCATGCGCCGGGTGTAGAACAGGTGGCGTTCGCCGTCCGACTTCGCGTTGCGCAGTGCCGCCTCGGCATTGCGGTACAGGTGCTCGGCCTTCGTGCCATCGCCCGGGAACATCGCCGCCCCGGCCTTGGCCGTGACCCGGTAGCCGGTCTCCTCGCCGACCCGGAACGGATGCTCGATGAGTCCGGTCATCACGCGCTCGAGACGCACCGCGACCTCCTGCTCGTCGCGCACTCCGGGCACCACGACCGCGAAATGATCGGCGTCGATACGGGCCAGCAGGCTGGCATCCCCGATCAGGAAGGTGAGCCACTCGGCCACCTGCAGCAGCAGCCCGTCCCCGGCGGCCCGGCCGAGACTGTCGTTCACGAGCTTGAAGCGTTCCAGGTCGATCACGATCAGACCGAGCGCGCGAGCGCGACTTCCCGCATCGCGCATGTACTGGGCCACGCGCTCGAGGAACAGCGTCCGGTTGGCCAGTCCCGTCAGCAGGTCGTAGTACGCGTAGTGATGGAGCTGCTCCTCCTTGTCGATATGGTCGAGCGCGTAGGAGATGTCATGGCTGAGCTGAGTGAGCAGCCGGATCTCCTCGCCGTGGAAGAACTGGCTTTCGTTGGCATAGAGGGCCAGGACGCCGAACACGTCATCGCCGCGAACGATCGGGATGGCCGCCTTGGAGCGGATGCCGAGCTGGGTCTGCCTGGCCAGCAGGCCGGAACGCGGATCGGCCTGCGAGTCGTTGGCGACGACCGGCTGCCGCTCGGCGATGGCCTGCGCGATGATCGGACCCGGGACGCCGCCGTCCGCCGACAGGATGCGCTCGATCGCCTCGCGCAGCGCCGTGTCCCGGCACGCGAGGCCCGCGTGGTGCAGCTTCATCGTGCCGTGGTCGAGGATAGCGATGCGCGCGAACAGGAAGCCGCCGGCATCGACCGCGATCTGGCAGGCTTCCTGGAGCAGCGTTTCGCGCGAACGGACCCGCACGATCAGGCTGTTGATCCGGCTCAGCATCGAATGGATGCGGCTCAGGTACGCCACGCGCAGCTCCGCCTGCTTGCGCTGCGTGATGTCCATGTGCATCACGACCGCGCCGGTCACTTCGGCAACGGCGAGGGGAATGACGTTGAGCTGGTACCAGCGATCCGCCGTCGGGGAGTGGCACGGATATTCCGTGGCGAAGGTGCTGGCCGCGCCGTCGAGCACGGCGCGTATGCCTTCGCCGATGCGGTGGGCCTCTTCGGCATCGACGCCCAGCGCCCGCTTGCATACGTCCGGATAGTTGCAGCCGACGCAGTAATTCGGATCGCGCAGTCCGTTCGCGTCCGCAAACTGTCGCCAGCCGTGATTGACCGATACGATCTGGCCTTGACGATCGAGGATCGCGATATGCGCGGGCAGCGAGTCGATCAGTGCGCTGTCCGCGCCGCGGCCCGCCTCCCCGGCCTGCAGCAGTCGGCGCGCCGGAGCCCCGTGGTCCAGCAGCCTGTTGATCTCATCGATGCTGAGGGACTCGAGCCGACGGTCGAGTTCGCGCAGCGAGCGCACCAGGGCCAGCGCTTCCTCGTCGCGCTCCTGCACTCGCGGGTCGGGCTTCGTGGTCACGCGCCCGGATCCGCGCAGGTGCGCCGAACGGAGCATCGGTCCGCGGCGCGGCCTCGCATTGCTGCGGCGCGGTGTGCGCGCGTCTCGACGCCTCCGGGCTCGGCGCCTCCGGGGAATTGCATCACGGAACCCTCTGGCGCCGCATCGCTGCTGGTCATGAATGCTCGCGCATCCCTCGGCGCGATTCCGCGACAGTCTCTACAGTTCCACGGCCCGGCCCCGAATTGCTTCACTGCATCAATCACGCTGTGGAACCAGCAGGCCCGCCGCCACCGCGGGCCGGGCCAGGAACGCGGATAGCGCGGCCCGCACGTGCGGAAAATCAGCGATCCCGACCAGGTCGCCGGCGCCGTAGAACTCCACCAACGCGCGTACCCACGGGAACACCGCGATGTCGGCGATCGTGTAGCGCGCGCCCATGATCCAGGGGCCGGCTCGAAGCCGCAGCTCGAGCACGCCGAGCAGTCGCCGGGCCTCGGCGACATAGCGGTCGCGCGGTCGCTTGTCCTCGTATTCCCGACCGGCGAAGCGGTGGAAGAATCCGACCTGCCCGAACATCGGACCGATGCCGCTCATCTGGAACATCAGCCACTGCAGCGTCTGGTAGCGGCCGGCAGCATCCTGCGGCATGAACTGTCGTGTCCGGTCCGCCAGATATACGAGGATCGCACCGGACTCGGACAGGGGCAGCGGCGCGCCGCCCGGACCCTCCGGATCCAGGATGGCCGGGATCTTGCCATTCGGGTTGAGCGCCAGGAATTCGGGCGAATGCTGTTCGTCGCCGTCGAAGCGCACCAGGTGCGCCTCGTACGGCAGGCCGGTTTCCTCCAGCATGATCGAGACCTTGACGCCATTCGGCGTCGGCAGCGAGTAGAGCTGCAGGCGGTCCGGGTGCCTGGGTGGCCATTTTCGGGTCACCGCAAAGGCGGACAGGTCGCTCATGCCAGGGCCCTCGGCGTACGGCGCGGATCGACCGCCGGAGTCTAGCCTTCGGCGCGCAGCGGCGCATGCAGGGTTGCTTATCCGCATGGTGGTCCCCATATACGCTGGCTGTCCGAGCGAGGTGACCCATGAAGGATATCGTCGGTGTATACAGCGCCCCGCGACCCCACTGGGTGGGCGATGGATTCCCGGTGCGTCCCTGTTCTCGTATCACGACCGGCGACGAGGCCCTGACAGCCCGTTCCTGCTGCTCGACTACGCGGGTCCGGTGTCCTTCGAACCGGCAGGGCGGCCGCGCGGGGTCGGTGAACATCCGCACCGCGGTTTCGAGACCGTCACGATCGTCTACCAGGGCGAAGTCGAGCACCGCGATTCAAGCGGAGGCGGCGGACGGATCGGACCCGGGGACGTGCAATGGATGACGGCGGCTGGCGGCATCCTGCACGAGGAATTTCATTCCGGGAATTCACGCGTACCGGCGGCAGCCTCGAGATGGTGCAGCTGTGGGTCAACCTGCCGGCGCAGCACAAGCGGGCCGCGCCGCGCTACCAGACGCTGCGCGACGCGCAGATTCCCACGGTGGAACTGCCCTCCGGGGCCGGTCGCCTGCGGGTCATCGCCGGGCGAGTACCAGGGAGCGCGCGGTCCGGCGCAGACCTTCACGCGACCTGAACGTATGGGACCTGCGCCTGCGGCCGGGGTCAGGCAGCGGCATTCGATGCGGCCGACGGGCACACGCTCGCGGTGATCGTGTTGCGCGGCGCCGTGCTCGTGAACGCCAGCCAGATCGCGCGCGAAGCGCAGATGGTGCTGCTGGATCGGGCCGGCCGTGAGTGGACCCTCGAGGCGAACAGCGACGCCAGCGTCCTCGTACTCAGCGGGGCGCCGATCGATGAGCCGGTGGTCGGATACGGCCCGTTCGTGATGAATACCGAACGGGAGATTGCCGAGGCGATCAGCGACTACAACGACGGCAGATTCGGCTCGATCGCGCCGCGCGAGGCCCGCAGCGGCGCGGCCCCCGCGCTGACGCGCTAGCTGCCCGTGGCGTGGTCGTCGCCCGCGGCCGCGCCGGCGCGGCGGGTGCGCACGAAGCCGCGGCGGCCACCGGCGAAGAAGGCGAGGAAGCGCTGCGCCTCCGGCGTCACGAATCCGCCGGTAGCCAGGCCCGCTGCGGCGAGCGCACGCTGATTGCCGACCGCCGCATCGACGATGCGCAATGCGCGCTTGAGCTCCTCCAGCTGCTGGCGGCCGAAGCCGCGCCGGCGCAGGCCGACCAGGTTCAGCCCGATCAGCCCATTGCGTTCCGTGGCCAGGCAGAATGGCGGTACGTCCTGGGAAATGCGCGCACCTCCCCCGACCATGACTCCTTCGCCGATGCGGCAGAACTGGTGCACGACCGCGCCGCCGCCGAGAAACGCGCGATCGCTGACCTGCACGTGGCCGGCCAGCAGTACTGCATTGGCAATCACGACCTGGTTGCCGACATGACAGTCATGGGCCACGTGGCAGGCCGCCATCAGGAAGCAGTCGGCGCCGATCTCGGTGCAGGCGTCACGCACCGTCGAGCGGCTGATCGTGACGTGTTCACGAATCACGGTGCGCGCACCGATGCGTACGCCCGAGGGTGTACAGGGGTCGAAGCGCAGGTCCTGCGGGTCCCCGCCGACGACCGCGAACGGATGCACGATCACGCCCTCGCCGAGCTCACATCGGCTGCGGATGATCGCGTGCGCGTGGATCACGCATCCCGGCCGAAGCTGCGCGCCGTCCTCGATCATGGCGGTCGGATGAATCTGCATGAGCGTGCGGCCCTCCAACCCTGGCGAAGCGCGCGATTATACGATCGGCGAGGGCCGGTGCCGCCGCTGGCTCCACGCCGCCGGCGGGTACTACAGTAGTCGCCGTGGCGCGAAGCCAGAACACACCCCGGTACGTGGCGCGCGCTGTCGCCGTGCTGATCGTCGCGATCGTGCATCTGCTGGGCATCGATGCGCTGCTGATGGCATTGCGCACGGCGCCTGCGGCGCCGGATGCCCGGCCGTTCCAGGTGCTGATCCTGCGTCGGTCGTGGCCGCAGCTGCCACAGCCGCGCGTTTCGAACCTGCCGGCGGCGGCATTGAGCCACCCGTTTGCGCCGGTGACACCGATACCGGTCGACATCGCGCTCACCAATCCACCGGGGCCGAGCGTGACCGCGCCGGCGCCGGACGTGCCGCAGCCGGAGCCGGCCGCGCGGCGCCCCACCGCGGCGCCGGCCATCGTCGTGCTGCACGGGGTGCGGCCGATCGTCCCGGCGACTGCGATCCAGGCCGGTGAGCGGGGCGTGGTGCTGGTCGCGGTACTGGTCGACGAGCAGGGTCGCGCCAGCGCGCTGCGGGTGCTGCGCAGTACCGGCTATCGTGACCTCGATGCCGCGGCCACGGCCGCGATCCGCCAGTGGCGATTTTCGGTGCCGACCGACGGCACGGGTGCCATCCGTGCCTGGACCCGGGTCGAATGGCAGTTTGCCCCGCTGCCACCCGAGCTGTCGCAGGTCGCGCTGTCGGTATTGCCGTTCGATGCGGCGATGGCCGCGCATTTCAGGGCGGCCGCTCCGGGCCTGAACACCCAGCCTGCACCGGCGCCGCGCGGCGCGCAGGCGCTGCGCCGCATGGTCAATGCACTGCGGGAGTTCGAGCGGCAGGCGGTCGGTCCGACGCCGGACGCGACGGGTCCGGCGCTGCCGATCGAGATGCTCGGTGCATGGGGCGCCGTGAAGTCATTGCAGTTCCGTGGCTCCGGGAGCGGCGGCCTGAACGTGGCGTTCGAGCAGGCAGTGGTGCCTGCATCCTCTTTCACTCCGGAGCACACCAGCTGGGAGCGCTACGAGGTCACCCAGCAGGGTGGGGTTTCAGAATGGCTGCTGGCGGTACTGGACTCCGGCGCGATCCGCAGCGCGCAGGCGATGACCTGCACCGAGTCGTGCGTGGATCCATAGTCGCGCCTCGAGGGTTTATACTGGGACGCAGTCTCAAAAGCGGAGACTGGCCCGGACAACGCCAGAACATCAAGACGGAGCGAGCACATGAACCATACGGATTCTCCAGCGGAGGGTTTGAATCGCCGTGACTTCCTCGCGGGCGCGGCGGCGGCCGCCATCGCTGCCGGCTCGGGAGGCGCGCTGGCACAGTCGCCGAGCGTGGATCACATACCGATCATCGACGCCCACATCCACCTGTTCGACAACACCCGTCCGCTGGGCGCGGGCTACATGGGTTCCAAGGAATACCGCGCGCTCAACAAGCCCTCGCTGCCATCGATGTACAGCGCACAGGCGAAGCCACTCGGCGTCGTGGGCGCGATCGTCGTCGAGTCGAGCTTCTTCATCGACGACAACCTGTTCTATCTGGACGTGTGCCGCGCCGATCCGTTCATGGTGGGGGTCTCGGGAACGCTCAATCCGGACCAGTCCGACTTCGGCCGCTACGTGACGCACTTCCAGAAGGACCCGCTGTTCCGCGCGATCAGGGCCAGCCGCTTCTACACCGCCGACAATGACAAGGTCGTGCTCAAGCCCGACAACGTCGCGAACCTCAAGCTGCTGGCCCAGGCCGACCTCGCGCTCGATACCGCCAATCCGACCATGAGCCTGATGCAGGCCAACGTGATGCTGGCCGATGCGATCCCGGAGCTGCGCATCATCATGGACCACCTGCCGTCCTTCGACCCGACACCGGATATCCAGCAGGCCTATGAGGCCGTGGTCAAGGACATGGCGTCGAGGCCGAACATCTTCGTGAAGCTGACCGAGGTCTATCACCCGCGCAACAGCGACGGCTTCATCGTCAAGGACTACGCGTTCCTGCGGGACCGGCTGGAATACCTGTTCGAGGCCTTCGGCGAGGATCGCGTGATCTTCGGCTCCGACTACCCCAACAGCTACGGGGTCGCGACGATTCCGGAGGAGGTCGGACTGGTGAAGCAGTTCTTCGCCAACAAGTCCCGCGCGGTCGCCGAAAAGTACTTCTGGAAGAATTCCGCGCGCGCCTACAAGTGGAAGCCGCGCAGGCCGGACCAGCCGGTTCCGGCCTGATTGCGGCGGCAATCTAATATTGCATTAATCCCAATTCGTGAAACGCCGTTTCTTGACAAAGCCGGAGGGCCTGGCGAACACTGAGGTAGGCGCGCGAACTCCAAGACGGCACACGGCAACGGGGGAACATCCATGTCGATGACGACGAACCGGCGTTCATTTCTGACGGTCGCGGGCGCCGTGGCGGGCGCGCTGGCGGTGGGCGGTATCGGCAGCGCCAATGCGGCAGCGATCAGGAAGTCCCCGAACGGCAAGCCGCTCGCGGGGGTGTTCCCGATCGGCTGGTCGCCGTGCACCCCCGACAACAAGCTGGATCTGGACTCCATGGTCTCCCAGCAGAAGTTTCTCAATCGCGGCAAGGTGGCCGGCATCGCGTGGCCGCAGAACGCGAGCGCGTGGCAGACGCTGACGTCGGATGAATGGCATGCGGGCGCCGATGCGCTGCTGTCGGTCAAGGGCAAGGCGGCGGTCGTGCTGGGCGTACAGACGGTCGGTTTCGATCTGAACAAATCGCTGGAGTACGCGAAATATGCCGGCGCGAAGGGCGCGGATGCGATCATTTCGCTGACTCCGCCCGGTGCCTCCGATGAGGCCATCATCAGCTACTTCAAGGCGCTCGGTACGGCCTCGAATCTGCCGATGCTGGTCCAGGCGGTTGGAGACGTCAGCGTCGACACGCTGGTCGCGCTCTACCAGGCCGTGCCGGCGCTGGTGGCGATCAAGGACGAGGCCGGCGATCCGCTGCAGCGCGCCCCGGGACTGCTCTCCCGGACCGGCGGCAGCCTCGAGGACTTCTCGGGCGCGGGTGGCCACACCTTCTTTGCCGAGCTCGAAGAGGGCTTCCTCGGAACCTGCCCCTATGTCGGGCTATCCGATGTGCTGCAGAAGTGCTTCGACCTGTACCAGGCGGGCAAGAAGCGCGACGCCTACGACGTGTTCGGACGCTTCCTCGCCTTCGATTCGATACCGCGCGCGAACGAGTACGTCTGCATTGCCCGCGGCGTGTTTCCCGAAGGGGCGATCATGCGCGTGAATCCGCCGCCACCGGATGCACCCCGGATGGGTCGCCGTCGTCCCGAAGGACCGATCACGGATGCGCAGAAGGCGGAGATCAGGCTCGCGCTCGATACCTACGTGAAGCCGTACCTGGTGGCCTGAGCCGGGCGCCCATCCGACCGGCCGGCGGCTTGCTTCCAGCGATCCGGGCTACGACCGGAACCCATTCCGCGCGTGCGTGCCGTCGCAGAACGGCTTGTTCGCGCTGCCGCCGCAGCGGCAGAGTCGCGCCGAGGTCACGCGCGCGACGACGCGCCCTGTGCCGCTCGTGATCTCGAGGTTGCCGCGTACCTGCAGCGGACCGTCGGGCTGTGGATCGATCGCAAGCAGGCCGTCGCGCACCGGCAGCATGTCGGTGGTGCCGCTGGCTGGCTCGCCGCTGGCAGCGAATCCCGCCTCATGGTGCGATCCATCGCAGTACGGTTTGTGCTTCGAGGCGCCGCAGCGGCACAGCGTCGCCCGAAAGCCGGCATCCGCGCCGTCCAGGCGCAGCTGGCCGCGGAAGGCGTACGGCCCGCCTTCACGTATCGCCGCGAGATTCACCGGCGGCGCGGCCTCGTCCGGACGGCCATCCTTGCGCCGATAGCGAATCGCGCCGGAAGGACACTCCTGCGCGATCGCGACCAGACGCTCGACGTCGATCGCGTCGGGGTGGATCCACGGCCCCTGCACGTTGGCCAGGAACACGCTCGGTGCGCCGGTCACGCAGAAGCGTGAATGAATGCAGCGGCGCGCCTCGAACGACAGCGTCAGCGCGCGTCCTTCGACGCTCTCCACGCCATCGTGCGCGGCAGCGGGTGATTCGGGGGCTGCGACCGGAGCGGGCGTCGCCGCGGGGGTGAACGCTGGCGCCGGCACGGGCGTCGACGGCGGTGTCGCGCGCGCGGAGGCGATGTGCGACAGCTGGACCCGGCGGCCCGCCTGATCCTTCAGCGCCCCCAATCCGCGCGCCACGGCCAGCAGCCGTGCGTCGCCTCCAATGGCCAGTGCGGTCGCGGCATCGGCCAGTTCCGCGAGGCGTTCGACGATGAACCGTCGAGCGCCGGGTCCCGGGGGCAGGGCTGCGGCGTCCCGCAGCGCGGTGAAGGACATGCCCGCATTGCACGAGGGATTGGCAGGGCCCGCGGGCAGCCGCGCTGCCTGTTCCCCGAGCAATGCGACCAGACGCATCAGTCCGACCCCGAGGTCCACGGCCAGCGCCTTGTCCGGATCCGGCGCGGCCAGTGCGTACGAGTAGGCCAGCAGACGCAGCATCAGCCCATAGGACGCGTTGGCCAGGTCCACGACGGCGGTGGCCTGCTCGTCCTCGATCCAGACCCGCCCCTCCGGCCGCGGCGGTCGGCGCAGGACCGGGTTGGTAGCGGCCGGATGGTTCGGCGCGAACGCCGGGTTGGCCCGCTTGAGCGCCTCGAGTTCGGAGCGGATCATCGTGAAGCGTTCGAAATGCGAGCCGGCCGAGCTGTCCGGCGCGCCTTCGCCCTGCTGCACGATCGAGTCGAACGCCGCCAGTGCCGTCTTCAGGCAGATCACGCGCTGCGCGCCGGGCAGATCGATCTCCTGCGCCGAGAGCTGCAGCGCCGGGTCGCCGCAGAACGCTGCGGCCTCGCCAGTCCGTTGCGCGAACCCGCGCAGACCCGCCGCCAGTGCGCCGTAGAACTCGCCCACGGTCGAGTAGTCGATGCCCATCGGCGTCAGGCGTGGCGCCGGTGCGCCGCGCTCGAAAATGCGCTCGGGCGCGAAGCCCTCGCCTTCGGGTTCGTGCGATCCGTGCGGTCGCTCCAGGAAGATGAAGTGCTGCAGCACGGCCTCGCCGAATGGCGCGAGCCGCACCGTCACGCTGGCCGGCAGGTATCCGGCATCGAGCGGGAAGTTGGTGCGACCGAATCGCGGCGTGCCGCCTAGCGCGGAGGTGATGTTCCAGACCGCCGTCAGGTGGCTCATCTCGTCGATCGCGACCGACACGATCTCGTGCCGCCAGCGCGCGGTGGCCTCGGCCTCGCGCGGGCTCAAGCCGCCCTCGATGCCGGATCTCAGGCTGAAGGCGGCGTAGAGATACGTGCACATCAGGTTGTGCTCGAGCTCGGCGGCCTCGTACAGCGCATGCAGCAGCTGCTCACGCGTCATCTGGCGCAGGATCGGCAGGGGCGAGGACATCGCGGGAATCTTACCAGCAGGCGCGTGGCAGCCCGATGACTTACCGCCCGGTGCGTTGCACGTCGTGCCGCGAGCCGTACCATGACTGGTGTCGAGCCGTAGTACACCAACCCCGCGAGGTCAGAACCGCGATGACGCAGACTGCTTCCCGCATCGATCCGCAGGACGCGGCGATCCTGTTCGTCGATCTGCAGGCCGGTATCGTCGAGCTCTCGCGCACGCTCGGGCTCGATCGGCTGCGCAAGGGAGTGCACGGGCTCGCGCGGCTCGCACGGATTTTCGCGCTGCCGACGTTCGTATCCGGCGTCGCCGACCAGAGTGGCGCCGCCCCTGAGATGCTGGCTGAGATCGGCGCCGGCATCGGCGCCTACGCGGTGTATCCGCGCTCGACCGCGGATTCCCTGCGCAACGAGGCGATCCTGGCCGCCCTCCGGGCCAGCGGCCGCGGCACGCTGCTGATAGCCGGAGTGTCGTCCGAGGTTGCGGTGCAGCTGCCGGCGCTGACGGCGGCGGGGCTGGGTCTGCGGGTATACGTCGTGGCCGATGCCTGCGGCGGCATGAGTGAACGCACCGAGCAGGCGGCCTTCGGTCGCATCGTGCAGGCCGGAGGGGCCCTGGTGTCGGTGATGACGCTGGCCGGAGAACTGGCTGGCGATTTCCGAACGCCCGAAGCGCAGGCGGCCATCGGCATTCTCTATGAGATGGCGGTGGCCTGAGCGGCGATCCGGTCGATCGCACTGGACGTGCTGGGCCAGCGGTTGCAGCGGCGGCCGGACTGACTCAGGTCCCGCAATCCGAACCGTCGAGCCTGCGCAATGGATTGCCGACCTGGACCCCGAAACTGGCCGCGTTGCCGCTGCCCCACTGGTACAGGTCCGTGAGAACCGGCGTCAGGGTCCTGCCACGGGCCGTCAGCGCGTATGCCGGCCGCGATCGCGATCCAGTGTGCCTGGTACGCTCGACGAGTCCGGAGCGCTGCAGGTCCTTGAGCCGCTCGCTCAGCACCTTGTCGCTGAGTCCGGGCAACAGCTGCCGCAGCTCGCCGTAGTGGCACGGACGCTCGCTCAGGTACGCCAGCAGGATCGTCTTCCATTTTCCGCCAAGCACCGCCAGCGCGAATTCGGTCGGGCAATTGAACCGCTTGGCCAACGGCCTGCTCATCGAGGACTCCAGCATGTTGCACATCGACCGCTCCGGCATCCTACCGCAAGGCCCGCCGCCCGGCGGCGCCCGCTCGTCCGGGAGGCGCGTTGATGGGTAGTGCCGGCGCCGGCACGGCAGCCGTGGCGACCATCGCGGCGATGATCACGCCGGCATTGCTGCTGCTCGGCGCGGCCTCGCTGGTCGCCTCCGCGCTGGTGCGCATGGCGCGGGTCGTCGATCGGGCACGAGCGCTCGCGGCCGTCGTCCCCGATGGCGCCATGGCGCACGCCGGATTCACGGCCGGGCAGCTACGCGTCTGGCTGCGGAGCCATGCACGCCGGGCGCGGCTCGCCGAGCGTGCCATTACGCTGCTGTACGCCGCGATCGTGGTGTTCGTGGCGACCTGTCTCGCGATTGGCATCGATCGTGCCAGCGCCGGGGCGCTCGGCGCGCTGCCCGTGGTATTAGCAATGGCGGGAACCGTGCTGCTGCTCGCGGGCAGCACCTGCATGGTCGCGGAATCGCGGCTCAGCGGTGCGCAGATCAGCGCGGAAATCGATCTCGCACTCGCGCGGTTGCCACCGGATTGACGCCGCCGCATCGATAGCGCACGGCCTGCACCGCTAGAGCCGGCCTGCGGCTTCGGCGCCGAAGGTGTCGCAGGCGTTGAAGTCGCCGCCGTCGAGGCCCACCCGCAGCCATTTCAGGCGCTGCGCCGGCGTGCCATGGGTCAGTGGATCCAGCCACTGTCCGGGCACCCTGGGAGGGGCGTCGCTACGCGGACCGATCGCGGCGACCGCGTCCAGCAGCGCCGCAGGGTCGGGCGGGCCGGCGAGGCTGCCGCGCTGGGCTTCCCAGCGCAACATCAGTCCGGCATAGCAGTCCGCCTGCAGTTCGTAGACCGTCAGCGTCCGGCCCGCCAGCGCGCGAGTGCTGCGGGCGCGCGCCTGCTCCATGAGCAGCGTGGTGCCTACCAACGCCTGGATATGGTGAGCGAGCTCATGGGCCACGACGTAGCCGAGCGCCGCGCGCGTGATGTCGGTCGTGGGTCCCGTGAGGCGCTGCAGGTATTCGCGGTCCAGGTACACCGTTTCGGCGGACGGACAGTAGAACGGGCCGCGCAGTGGACCTGCCACCTCGCAGCCCCGATCCAGGGGTGCGTCATAGAAGAGCAGCGTGGCGCCACGGTACTGGCCGCCGAGCGCGGCAATCTCCCCGCTCCAGAATGTCTCGACGTCCCGGAACCACCGGCGTGCCGACTCGATGCGCGCCGACGAGGTGTCCGATGCGCCAGCGGCCGCGGCCGGGGGCGCCGCCACTGTCGTCGCGGTCGCCGCCGCAGTTGCCGCCGCCCACAAGAGGCCGGCAAGGGCGACTCCGGCCGGGTGTACGCGGTGCGATCGGTGCCGCGGCGTGGTCATATAGATCTCATGTAAAGTAAATACTCTAAACACATGTATCATATAAGGTATTTCTTAGGCGCCGCATCATGACCCGGCGCTCTCGGGTAGACTTCGGACTTTGCCACCGAAGAAGAAGAAGGAGCGATTTCCATGCGTACCCATCTGATCGCCATCGTCGCCCTACTAGTCGCTGCGCCGGCGTTGCCTCAGAGCACCGTGCGCGCCACGCCGGCCGATGGATTCAAGTTCATCACCCACGCCGAGCTGCTGAAGGCCCTGTCCACGCCGGAGCCGAACCGGGTCTATGCCGCCGACGTGATCAACGATCACGAGAACTTCTACACCGAATTCGTCAAGCGCCTCGACCACGGCAACATGGTCGAACAGCATACGCACTTCGAGGACCAGATCACGGTGCTGTCCGGCGAGGGAGTCCTGACCCTTGGCGGTACCGTCAGCAACCTGAAGGAATCGGCCCCCGGCGAGCTGCGCGGTGATGCGCAAGCCGGCGCCACCACCCACGCGCTGCATCCCGGTGACTTCATGATCATTCCGGCCGGCGTACCCCATAAGTTCGACGCCGCGCCGGGCAAGGACCTGATCTATGTCGTGTTCAAGCAGCGGGTCTAGCGCGGCGCGATGAGTGAACTGCTGGCCGACGCCGCGGCACGCGCCGCCCGCTATCTGGCGGCGCTGGACGCCCGGTCGGTCAGGCCGACTCCCGAGGCGCTGGCCGCGCTGGCTGGCTTCGAGCGCGGCTTGCCCGAATACCCCACGAGCGCCGCAGCCGTGCTCGCCGAGCTGGACGACATCGGCTCACCGGCCACGATGGCCTCTGCCGGCGGGCGGTTCTTCGGCTTCGTGATCGGCGGGGCGCTGCCGGTCACGGTCGCGGCGAACTGGCTGGCCACGGCCTGGGACCAGAATGCCGGCCTGGTCGTGACCGCGCCCGCCAATGCCGCGCTCGAGGCCGTCGCGCTGCGCTGGATGCAGGACCTCTTCCGGTTGCCGGCGCAGGGTGCCGGGGGCTTCGTCACCTGTGCCACGACCGCGAATTTCTCCGCACTCGCGGCCGCGCGCCATGTGCTGCTGCGACGTGCAGGATGGGACGTCGAGGCGCAGGGCCTGTTCGGCGCGCCGCCGCTGACGGTCGTCGTTGGAGAGGAAGTGCATGCGAGCGTGCAGAAGGCGCTCAGCCTGGCCGGACTCGGGCGCGAGCGGGTGCAGCGCGTACCCGTCGATGGCCAGGGGCGCATGCGACTCGATGCATTTCCGGATGTCGATGAGCGCACGATCGTCTGCGTCCAGGCCGGAAACGTGAATACAGGCGCCAGCGATCCGATCGCGCCGATCTGCGAGCGTGCGCGCGCGCAGCGCGCCTGGGTCCATGTCGATGGTGCATTCGGCCTCTGGGCAGCGGCGGCGCCGGCACGCGCGCACCTGGTGCAGGGGCTGGAGCAGGCCGATTCCTGGGCTACCGACGCCCACAAGTGGCTCAATGTCCCGTATGACAGCGGTCTCGTGTTCACGCGTGATGCCGATGCGCTGCGTGCCGCGATGTCGATCGGCGGTGCATATCTGTCGCAGCAGGATGCACGCGTCCCGTATCACTACACGCCGGATTTCTCGCGCCGCGCGCGCGGCGTCGAGGTGTGGGCCGCACTGCGCCAGCTGGGCCGGCAGGGCCTTGCCGATCTGATCGAACGCACCTGTGGCCATGCACAGCGCTTCGCCGCGGGCCTGGAGCGTGCAGGCCATCGCGTGCTCAACGAGGTAGTACTCAATCAGGTCCTGGTCTCCTTTGGAAGCGCCGAGCGCACCCGACGCGTGATGGCGCGCGTGCAGGAGGAGGGTACCTGCTGGTGTGGCGGCACGATCTGGCAAGGCCACACGGCCATGCGCATCAGCGTGTCCTCGTGGGCCACCACGGAATCGGACGTCGAACGCAGTCTTGAAGCGATCCTGCGCGCGGCGGGCGATTGAAAGCTGCGGGCGATCCCCTACACTGATCCCCTACGCTGATCCCCTACACTGGGGGCCGGTCACAAGGGGAGCGCGGCATGTTCATCGGCCACTATTCGCTGGCGCTGGCATCCAAGGCCGTGCGCAGGTCACCGAGCCTCGCGGCGGGCTTCATCGCGGTGCAGCTGATCGACATCGGATTCTTCTCGCTGGCCTGGATCGGCGTCGAGAAATGGCGCTTCGATCCCACGCTGTCCGGGATCATGCCGTTCGATCTCTACTACATGCCGTTCACGCACAGCCTGCTCGCGGCGATACTCTGGGCGCTGGCGGCGGGAATCGCGGCGGCATGCTGGGTCGCTCCGGCGCGCAGGTGGGTCGTCGGGGCCGTCATTGCGCTGCTGGTGTTCTCCCATTGGCCGGTGGACCTGCTGGTGCACCGGGCTGACCTTGGCGTGCTGGGGGATGCGCCGCCCAAACTCGGATTCGGACTGTGGAACCAGCCGCGGGTCGCGATGCCGCTGGAACTCGCCCTGACGCTGGCCGGCTTCGCCGTGTACCTGGCCTCGACGCGCGCGCGCGGCGCCTGGGGTGCCCGCTCACCCTGGATCGTGCTCGCGGTGCTGCTGATCCTGCAGGCCATCAACTGGTTCGGCGCACCGCCGCGCGACGCCCTGTCCTTCTGCGGCCTGGGCCTGTTCGCCTATGCGCTCTGTGCGGGCATGGCGTGGGCGCTGGACCGGACGCGAGACAGCCGTGCCTGAACGCCCGCATCGCGGGCGCGCGTGAAGGCACCGGAAATGGACGCGAGCCTGGAAGAGCTGGAGCGGGCCGCGCAGCTCGTGCATCGCGTACTGCCGCCGACCCCGCAATACGCGTGGCCGAAGCTGAGCCGGCGCATCGGCTGCACCGTCTGGGTCAAGCACGAGAACCATACGCCCACCGGTGCCTTCAAGGTTCGCGGCGGACTGGTGTACTTCGACCGTCTGGTACGCCGGCTTCCCGCAACTGCCGCGGTGATTTCGGCGACCCGCGGCAACCACGGCCAGTCGATCGCGTTCGCCGCGGCGCGTGCCGGCGTCGCGGCCAGCATCTACGTGCCGGTCGGTAATTCGCCCGATCAGAACACGGCGATGCAGGCCTTCGGGGCCACCGTGGTCGAGTTCGGCACCGATTTCGAGGAAGCCCGGTGCGAGGCCGAGCGCGTCGCCGCGTCGCAGGGATTGCACCTGGTGCCGTCGTTCCATCCGGACCTGGTCATCGGCGTGGCCAGCTATGCGCTGGAATTGTTCCGGGCCACCCCGCCGCTCGATGCCGTCTATGTCCCCATCGGCATGGGCTCCGGGATCTGCGGCCTGATCACGGCGCGCGACCTGCTCGGCCTGCGTACCGCAATCATCGGCGTCAGTGCCGCCAACGCCCCGGCGAGCGCACGCTCGTTCGCCGCCGGGCATCCGGTCACGACGCCCTCGGCGCGCACGTTCGCGGACGGCATCGCGACCCGCGCGCCGGACGGGAGCGCGATCGCGTCGATCTGCCGGGGTGCCGCAGGCGTGGTGACCGTCAGCGAGGACGAGATCGCCGAAGCGGTACGCGTGTATTACGATGATACGCACCAGGTGGCAGAAGGCGCGGCGGCGGCGGCCCTGGCAGCGTTGCTGCAGCAGCGCGCGAGCCACGCCGGAGGCACGGTCGCGGTGATCCTCAGCGGTGGCAACATCGAGCGCTCTCGCTTCCTGCAGCTGCTGGGCGGCGCGACTCCAGGTGCGTAGCAGCAAGGCGATCGAAGGGCGATAAGAGCGTGATCCCAGGGATGCCATTGCGAATCGCGATGAGCCTCGTGCTCTCGGCAGCGATGGCGTCGGCCATTGCGGCTACGCCCGGGGCGGCGCCAGCGTCCGCCGCACCGGTCCCGGCATCGGGCGTAGCACGGGCGGCGCCGCCGCCGCCGGCACCGATGCCGCCGGCGGACAACCAGCGGCTCGCGCACGACATCCTGCAGGAGCTCGTCGCCGTGCGCTCAGTGCACGATGTCGGTACCCGGGCCGCGGTGGATGTACTGCTGCGGCATTTCCGCGCTGCCGGGTTTCCGGATGCTGCGCTCCAGGTGCTGGCCGATGCGCGCTACCCGAAGCAGGTGAACCTGGTGGTCCGGCTCGCCGGTGACGCCAGCGCGATGCCGGTACTGTGGCACGGCCATCTCGACGTGGTCGAGGCCAGGCCCGAGGACTGGTCGCTGCCACCGTTCCAGCTGACCGAGCAGGACGGTTACTTCTACGGCCGCGGTACGACCGACATGAAGGATGGAGATGCCGCCATGGCGGCCGCGCTGATCCGGCTGAAGCAGGAGGGATACGTTCCCGACCGGGACCTCATCGCCGCGTTCACGGCCGATGAGGAGGTGGGCACCGACCAGGACGGCATGCGGTACCTGGTGCGTGAGCACCGGCCGCTGATCGATGCCGCGCTCGCGATCAATGCCGACGGCGGATCCGGGGAAATCGATCATGGCAGGCGCCTGGATTTCGGCATCGAGACCAGTGAGAAGATCTACGCGACCTTCAGCCTGGAGACTACCAACAAGGGCGGTCATTCCTCCGAACCCCGGTCCGACAACGCGATCTACCAGCTGGCGAACGGCCTGGTGCGGCTGTCGCACTACGCCTTTCCGTTCAGGACCAACGCGACCACACGCCTGTATTTTGCCAGGACCTCGCTCACCCAGAGGGGCCAGCGCCGCGCCGACATGCTCGCGCTCGCCGGACCGACGCTCGATCCGGCCGCCGCGGCGCGCGTGGCGGCCGATCCGCCCTTCAATGCGCTGCTGCATACCACCTGCGTCGCGACGATGCTCTCGGCGGGGCATCAGGAGAACGCGCTGGCACAGCGGGCCACGGCCACCGTGCAGTGCCGCCTGATGCCCGATGAGACGGTGGAGCGCACCAGGGCTGCGATCCAGGCGGCCATCGGTGATCCGGCAATCTCGGTGCAGGTAGCGGGCGAGGTGGTCAGCGCCGGCGAATCGCCGCTGGATGCGGGACTGCTGGCGCGTGTCACGCAGGTCGTCAACGCAATGTGGCCCGGCGTTCCGGTGATCCCGGAGATGGCGGCGGGGGCCGGCGACTCGATCTTCACCCGCCAGGCTGGCATACCGAGTTACGGCATCGCCGGGTCGTGGAATGACATTCACGACATCCGGATGCACGGTCGCGACGAGCGCCACGAGATCGGGGACTTCTATTCCAGCGTCGAATTCACCTACCGGCTGATGAAGCGGTTGAGCCAGGCGCACTGATCGGCCGGCGCTTCAGCGGATCCGGTACGTCCTGGTGAAGTCGTTGCGGGCGTTGGTTACCGTGATGCGCCCGTCGCGGGTGATGTCGAGCCGGATGCCCAGTCCGCGATCCGGCGCCGGTTCGGGGTTGGCGATGTAGTCCGGATCGCCATCGAGCTCGGGATGGGCCGTCGATGCGTGCAGCCTCCAGAATCCCTGCAGGCCCGGCGTCGCTTCGATCGCATCGACCGTGGCAGGTGCGGCTCCCTTGGTCGCACTGTTGCCCATGATCACGATGTCCGGGCGCAGCGCCGCTATCGACGCGGGATTGCTGCTCTGCGCCATGCCGTGATTGGTCACGATCAGTACCTGTACGTGCCCGACCCTGTCGATCGGACAGAACAGGTCATGTTCCCGATTCCACGTGAGATCACCGAACGCCGCGATCCGGACCTTGCCGTAGCTGAGAATCGAGGCGACCGATTTCTCGTTCTCCAGCCCGCCGTTGTCCGCCATCGGCGGCGCATCGCAGTGCGCGCCGCGGCCCCCGGCTCCGCGCAACGGCTTGACGATGGCAGCGCCATCGCTCGCCACGATCGTGTCGGTGAGGCTGCCGAAGTGCAGCACGTCGCCGGGCCGGGCCTCGACGTGCGGATGGCCGATGATCGCCTGCAGATACCGGGCGTAGTTGCGGATGCTGTCCCGTGCCATGCGGTTGCCGATCGAGTCCTCTGGCTGGTCGGGGAACGGGACGTCGCGGTTGGGGCCGTGGTCGATGAAGGTGCCGATCGGCATGCGTGCGAGCAGTTCGAACACCCCGCCGATATGGTCGGCGTGGTAGTGCGTGATGATCACGTAGTCGATGCGTTGCAGGTGCAGCGAATGCGCAGCGGCGATGATGCGGTCGACCCCGCTGCGAGCGCCATCCAGTCCGTCCCTGACCCCGCTGCCGGGTGGCGAGCCGGTATCGATCAGCAGCGAACGGCCCTCCGGTGTCACGAACAGGGTGCCGCCGCCACCCTCCATGTCGATGCCGAGCATCGTGAGGGCGGCTTCGGCGGCGTGGCTCGTGCCGGGGAGCGGCAGCCAGGCCAACGCTGCCGCAAGCAGACTCCCGGCGCACAGGGACCCGGCGCGCATGAACGATGACTCCCGAAAGGCCAGGGGCGGACCGTAAGCGGATTGATTATGCTACGGTTTCGGGGGTCCGACCTAGTGCTGCGCGCGCCGCCCTCGGCTTGACAGCACCGACCCGTCGGATCACATTGTGGGCATCAATACTGTCGGTCGGCAGACAGATACCGCGCCGCGAGGAGTAGACACATGACTGCCGGTATACAGACCTTTCGCTTCGAGGAGACCAGAGGCCGCGAAGTCGGCACCACGCGCGGTCGCGGGGTCCAGGGCCCGAACAGTCCCGACGTGACGGTGGCGCTGTATCCGATCGACACCGGCATCCGCGAGATCAACCTGCGATTCGGCCGCGATCAGGTCGTCGACGGCTTCTATACGCCGCGACACCGCCACAACTTCGACCAGTTCCGCTATGTCGTGTCCGGCGCGATGAACATCGCGAAGGGAGTCGAGCTCGAGGAGGGGGAGTGCGCGTACTTCCCCGAGGGCTGCTACTACGGGCCGCTGACGCAGCAGGGCCCGGTGACGCTGCTGGTGATGCAGTTTCCGGGTCCCAACGGTGCCTACCGTATCCGGGATTCGGAGAAGCGCATCGCGATCGACGCCCTCAAGCAGGCGGGCGGCTACTTCGAGGACGGCGTCTACAAGATCAGGAAGCCGGAGGGCGGCACCATCAACCAGGACAGCTACGAGGCGGTCTGGGAGCAGCACATGGGGCGGCCTATCTCCTATGCCACGCCGCGCTACCAGTCCCCGGTCATCATGCGCCCGCAGGGGTTCCGCTGGCGTGCCGATCCGCATCGACCCGGTGTCGAAGTGAAGCACCTGGGAAGCTTCACCGAGTTCCAGACCGGCGTGTCGCTGTGGCGCCTCGCGCCGGGCACCACGATTCCGGCCGAGGTGCTGGCGGCCCCGGAAGTGCGCTGCGTATTGCGCGGCAGCACCACGTACGACGGCAAGGTGCTCGACACGCTCGGCTGCTACTACATCCCGGAGGGTCAGAGGACCCAGGCGATCCACAGCCCTGAGGGGGCCGAATTGCTGGTGTTCACGTTGCCGATGTACGCGCGGGCCACCTGGGAGCAGCAGGCGCACGAGCAGCAGGGCGAGCGGGCGCGCACCACGGCCGCGGCCTGAGCGGCGGCGCAGGGCACCGGCTTCCATGACCGCAGCGGGCGCTTCGCAAGGCACCAGTACGTCGCAATACATCCGACCGATCGACTTCGCGACCTTCAATGCCGACCGGGCGCGCTTCCTGCAGCGGCTGGTGGATCGCAGCAATTCCGACATCACCAGCTGCTGCGTCAATTACGTGCGCACGCCGCCGCGTGGCGGCACTCCGGGCGGCGAGCACGTGCACGACTATGATCAGTTCATGTTCCTGATCAGCGGCCGGATGATGGTCAAGATCGCCGGTGAGACGCACGCCGTAGGGCCCGGCACGCTGATGATCTTTCCCGCGCAGGTTCCGCATCACTTCTGGAACCTGGATGAGGAGACCATCCACCTGACCATCATGGCGCCGGCGCCGGACCCGGACAAGCCGCGCGCCCGACAGGTCGGGTCGTAGCCTGCCCGGCATGCGCAGCCCGATCCGCGTCGGAATCGTCGGCGCCACGGTCACCGTGGGCGGCAGCGGCTGGGGTGCCCGCGCACACGTGCCGGCGTTGCGGGCGCTGCCGGAATACGAACTCAAGGCCGTCTGTACGGCGCATCCCGCGACGGCACTCGCCTCCAGGGAGGCCTTCGGTACCGAACTGGCCTTTCACGATTTCGACGCGATGCTGGCATGCCCCGATATCGACCTGGTGAGCGTCGTGACGCGGGTGCCGACGCACCACGATCTGGTCATGCGGGCGCTGCGCGCTGGCAAGGCGGTGTATTGCGAGTGGCCGCTCGGCGCGACGCTCGCACAGGCGCAGCAGATGGCCGCGCTGGCGGCGGAGCGCTCGCTGTACACGGCGGTCGGGCTCCAGGCCCGGAGCGATCCGGCGCTGATGCATGCGCGTGAGCTGGTCCGTCAGGGCTTCATCGGTGAAGTCCTGGCGGTGCATTTCACGTATCTCAGCCGCGCCACGACGCGGCGCGGCAACGGACGCATCTGGCAGAGCGAGCGCAGCAATGGCGCCAACATCCTGACCATCGGTGCGGGTCATTCACTGGACGCGCTGGATTTCGTGCTCGGTGGATTCGCGCAGGTCCAGGCGCGGCTGGCCACGATCGTCGGACAGTGGCACAACACCGACACCGGCGCGGACGTGCCGGTGGACTCTCCGGACTGGGTCAGCGTCGCCGGACGCCTGGACAACGGCGCCGAGGTGTCGTTCCTGGTCGCCGCCGTGCCGGTGCAGCCGGAGGGTGAGCGCCGGTTCGAGATCTATGGCCGCGACGGCACCCTCGCGATCAGGGCCGCGGCCGGATCCCTCGAGCCCAATCCGAGCGTGTACCACGGTCCCAACGAGCTGTATGTCGCACGCGGCAAAGCCGCCTTCGCCCCGATCGAGCTGCCGGCGGGGCTGGACCCGTTGCCCGATGGCGTACCCGAAGGCCCGCCGCGGAACATCGCCCGCGCCTACGCACGGTTGGCCGACGCGATCCGTGAGGGCAGGCCGTTCGAGCCCGGCTTCGGACACGCAGTCCACGCGCACCGGCTGATCGGCGCGCTGGAACAGTCGTCGGAGGCGGGGCGCGCCGTGAGCCTGGAGTGACCGACTAGCTGGCGAGACGCTTGGTCAGCGCGGCCGCCAGCACCTTCAGCATCCGGAACAGTTCGGCACTGTCGTCCTTGCCGAGTGCCTGGCGCAGGTTCCGTTCATGCTGGTCGGCGCTCTTGAGCAGTTTACGGCGCGCGGTCCGGCCGGCCGGTGTCAGCTTCAGTGCGTAGGCGCGCCGATTGCTCTCGATCCGTTCCCGGCTCACGAGACCGCGCCGCACCAGCTCATCCAGTACCGGTGTCAGCGAGGACTTGTCGCGCCCGTTGGCGCGGCTGAGCGCCGTCTGCGTGATGCCGGGATTCTCGCCGATCAGCGTCAGGACCGCGAAGTGGCCGGCCCTCAGATCCGTGTCACCGGCCTGCTTCACGAAGGCCTGGAACGAGAGCGCCTGCGTGATCCGCAGATAGAACCCGATGTAATTGCTGAGCTCGCCGAGCGCGATCCTGGAGTCGGCCGGGGCTTCGGCGTCGGCGGGTCCGGGGGCGTCGGGAGTGTTGGTTTTCATGGCTGTTTCCGTTGCTGTCCGGCGGGGCGGCGACGCCGGCGCGCACCGCTTCGAACGCGCCCGCATGAACAGAGATTAATTGACACAAATCAAACAGTTGGATACGATACGGTTCGCACTGACACTGACCCGCACGGCCCTGTCCCGGAGCATCCCGCGACGATGTTATTCTCGCCGACGAAAAATGAAAACCAGGCCGAGTTGGCCGTAGCTGGCACGCGGGAATCATCACAGACGGCGACGCATACCGCCAGCGCGGCGCTGCTCGACGCCCTGCAGGAGCTCGGGGTCGAGTTCATCTTCGCGAATTTCGGCAGTGATCATCCCGCGATCATCGAGGGATTGGCGGCGGCGCGCGCCACCGGTCGGGCGCTGCCGCGCGTGATCACCTGTCCCAACGAGATGGTCGGCATGAGCGCCGCGCACGGCTATGCCGCCGCGACCGGGCGGCCGCAGGCGGTGCTGGTGCACGTGGAATGCGGCACCCAGTCGCTGGCCGGGGCGATCCACAACGCGGCCAAGGGCAGGATCCCGGTGTTCATCTTCGCCGGCGCGTCGCCGGTGACCCAGCAGGGCGAACTGGCGGGCAGCCGCAACGAGTTCATCCACTGGATCCAGGACGTGCACGACCAGCGCGGGATCGTGCGCGGCTACATGCGCTATGACAACGAAGTTCGCGCCGCGGTCAATGTCAAGCAGCTCGTGGCCCGTGCATTCCAGATCGCATGCAGCGAACCCAGGGGGCCGGTCTACCTGAGTGGCGCGCGCGAAGTCATGGAAGCCACGGTGCCGGTGGTGAAGCTCGATCCCGGGCACTGGAGGCCTGCCTCTCCCGCGGCCCTGGCCCCGGATGCCGCCACCCGGCTCGCCGCGGCGCTGGCATCGGCGCGCGCGCCGCTGATCGTGACGTCCTACCTCGGACGCAACCCCGCGGCGGTCGCGGCGCTGGTCACGCTGTGCGAGCGCACCGGCGCCGGGCTGCTCGAGTCGGTGCCCAACCACGTCAATTTTCCGCACGACCACCGGCTCTATCTCGGCAACCAGTGGAACGAGCCGCGCCAGAACGCGGCGCTCGCGGAGGCCGACCTGGTGATCGTGATCGACAGCGACGTGCCATGGATTCCCGCGGTCAGCGCACCGGCAGACGGCGCGCGGATCTTCCACATCGACGTCGATCCCCTCAAGCAGCAGATGCCGCTGTGGCACATACCTGCGACCGAGTGCTTCGCGGCGGATGCCGCCACCGCCCTCGGGCAGCTCAATGCTGAACTCGCGCGCCTCGCACCGGATCCGGCGCTGGTGGAGTCGCGCCGCCGGCGGTGGGAAGAACTGCACCAGCGTCGCCGCTCCGAACTCGCGAAGAAGGAACTGGCGGGCAGCAGCCTGACGCCGGAATACCTGACGGCCGCGATCCGCCGGCGCGTGAATGCGAGCACGCTCGTGGTCAATGAAGGGGTCTCGAACTACCAGACGATCTACGACCACCTCGCGATGTCGCGGCCCGGATCCATGTTCAGCAGCGGCGGCGGTTCGCTGGGATGGAACGGCGGCGCCGCGATCGGCGCCAAGCTCGCTCATCCGGGCAGGACCGTGATCGCACTGACGGGTGACGGTTCCTATATGTTCTCGATCCCGTCGACGGTGCACTGGATGGCGCGGCGGTATGGCACGCCGTTCCTGACCGTCATCTACAACAACGGCGGCTGGAAGTCGCCGAAGCTCTCGACGCTCGCGGTCCACAAGGACGGCTATGCCAGCAGGAGCGCGGACCTGGACCTCGGCTTCGACCCGCAGCCCGACTATGCGGGGATCGCCACCGCAGCGGGTGGCGCGTATGGCAGAACGGTGGCTCGCGTCGACGAGCTCGACGAGGCACTGGACGGCTGCCTCGCCGCGGTACAGTCCGAGGGGCGCTGTGCCGTGCTGGATGTCAGGCTGGCGCGGCTGTGAGGAGCGACACGACGCATTGACTTGACGGATCGGCGGGTCGGATCAGAATCAATACAAGGGGAGTACATCTCCATGAGCAAGGGCGGCGGGGTAGCGGAGGATATCGGGACGGACGAGCGCGCCGCGGGGCTGCCCGAGATCGGGCTGCCCGAGATCGGCGCGCGGCTGGACCGCCTGGGCTCCAGCAGGACGATGTGGACCCTCATCGTGCTGCTGTGCGCCGGCGGGTTCTTCGATGCCTACATGCTCAGCTCCGGCAGCAACATCGCGCCGAGCCTGGTGCACGGCGGCATCCTGAAGGCGACGACGGAGGGCTTCTTCAGCCTGAAGGGCTACGCCGGCTTCACCGGGGCGACCTTCATGGGCATGCTGCTCGCCAATGCCTTCATCAGCGTGCTCGCCGACAAGTTCGGTCGCCGCACCGTGTTCACGTTCGGGCTGGTCTGGTTCAGCCTGTGCGGCGCGATCATGGCGTTCCAGAACACCTCCGGCGCGCTGATCTTCTGGCGCTTCATGATGGCCATCGGGATGGGGCTCGAGGTCATCACCATCGATTCCTACCTGAGCGAACTGATCCCGAAGATGGCACGCGGACGCGCCTTCGTCATCAACAACTCGATCCACTCGACCGGCCAGCCGATCGCGGCGCTGATGGCGTTCCTGCTCGTGCCGCAGATGATCCTCGGGCTCGAAGGCTGGCGCTGGGTCGTGCTGCTGGGCGCACTCGGCGCCATCGTCGTGTGGCCGCTGCGGCTGTTCATACCGGAGAGCCCGCGCTGGCTCGCGGCCCATGGCCGGCTCGCGGCGGCGGACCGGATCGTCAGCAACCTCGAGCAGCGTGTGGAGCGCGAGACCGGCCGGCCGCTGCCGCCGCCGCTGCCGGTCACGCACCGCCCGCCGCACGTCATGGGCCGCTACGCGCAGATCTTCGGCCGCGAGTACCTGGGACGCACCGTGATGCTGAGCGTGTTCCACGTGCTGCAGGGAATCGGCCTGTACGGCTTCATCAACTGGATGCCGACCTTCCTGGTGCACCGCGGCGTCAGCATCAACCACAGCCTGGGCTACACCTTCGGCATGGCCCTGGTGGCCCCGCTGGGTCCGCTGCTGTGCCTGTCGTTCGCGGACCGCGTCGAACGCAAGTGGCAGATCGTCGGCGCGGCCCTGGCCGTGGCGGCGGCCGGGCTCGCGTTCTCGTATTTCCGCAGCCCCTACGTGATCGTGCCGATCGGCGGCTTCGAGCTGCTGAGCGCGGCCATCCTCAGCTACAACTTCCACGCCTACCAGGCGGAACTGTTCCCGACGCGCATCCGCGTGCAGGCCGTGGGATTCGTGTATTCGTGGGCCCGCATCAGCGCCACCTTCAGCGGTTTCCTGATCGCGTTCATTCTCGGACACTACGGCGTGTCGTGGGTGTTCCTGCTGATCGCCGGCAGCATGGCGCTGGTGGCACTGTTCATCGGGGTCATGGGACCGCCGTCGAAGAACCGCTCGCTCGAGGTGCTCTCGCCCTGAGCGAGCCATTGCGTGCCGCGGCATCGGACAATCCAGTATGATTCCCTACTGTCCAGGGGCAGACAGACCAGCGACGCGGAATTCTCAGGAGACGTCAATGCAGATAGTCCACGGCGATGAAGTGCCGGTGGCCGTCAACGTCGGGGAAGGCGTGCGGTCGGGCAAGGTCGGCAAGCAGCTGATGCTGGTGGGCGATCCCGCCTCGCCGGGGAACTTCAAGTTCGGGCTGTTTCGCCAGTACGGCGACTTCGAGTCGCCGCGCCACCGGCACAATTTCTGCCAGTTCCGCGTGCAGATCGAGGGCGAGTGCGACTTCGACCACGATGGCAGGATGACACCGGGCGTGATCGGCTATTTTCCGGAGGGCACGCACTATGGTCCGCAGGGACCGGACGTCGAGCCCTCGTACGTGGCGACGCTGCAGTTCGGCGGGCCGAGCGGCTCGGGCCTGCTGACCCCGCAGCAGATCGTGGACGCCAAGCGGGAGCTGTGCAAGATCGGCGTGTTCGAGCAGGGCGTGTTTCGCCGCAATCCCGGCGTGCCCGGCAAGAAGAACATGGACGGCTTCGAGGCGGTCTGGGAACAGGCCGCAGGCCGCAAGCTCGAATACGCGGCGCCGCAGTACAGCCGGCCCGTGTTGATGCACCCCGCCGGCTACCGCTGGATGGCGCTCGAAGGGACGGCAGGCGTGGACGAGAAGGCGCTCGGGACCTTCAGCGACTGCAGCATCCGCTGCGCCATCTATCGCGTGCACCCCGAGGCGACCTTCAGGGCCGCAGGCCGCGGGATATTCCTGGTGCTGTCCGGGCGCGGCGCGGTCGCGGGGCAGGATTTCCGGACCCATACCGCGGTGTACCTCGATACGGGGGAGACCGTCGGCTTCCGGGCCGCCGAGCTCTCCGAGATCGTGCTGCTCGGCATGCCGGACGTGGCGCGCATGGTGCAGCACCGGAGCACCAGCCAACCGAGCCATGCGGCGGCGTAAACAGCGGCATTCCTGATCGGAGATTCCCCATCATGTCGACCATCCCAGTTGGTTCTGATCCCAGCCACCCGCATCCCGGCACGTCCGCGCGGTTCGCGCCGACGCTGGCGCTCGGCGCGCCCGCGCTCGCGCTGGCCATGACGCTGCTCGCCGCTCCCGTAGCGGCGCAGACGGCGGCAGGGCAGCCCTATGGCCAGCCCTCCACCGCGCGTGGCGACTGGCCGATGTATTTCGCGGATCCGACCGGCTCGCGCTATTCCCCGCAGGACCAGATCAACGCGTCCAATTTCAGCAAGCTCGAAGTCGCGTGGCATTTCAAGACCGACCAGTTCGGCGGCCGACCGGAATACAAGCTCGAAGGCACGCCGCTCGAGATCAACGGCACCGTGTATACGACGGCCGGGTCGCGACGCGATGCGGTGGCGCTCGATGCCCGCACCGGCGAACTGAAGTGGATGTACAGCCTGAACGAGGGCGCGCGGGCGGCCAATGCGCCCCGGCAGCTCTCGGGACGCGGCGTGTCCTACTGGACCGATGGCAGGAACGACGAGCGCATCCTGTTCATCACGACCGGCTACCGGCTGGTCGAACTGGATGCCAGGAATGGCCGGCCGATCGACTCCTTCGGCGATCACGGCATCATCGACATGAAGATCGGTGCCGTGACGGGTATCCCCGGGCAGCCCGGCAAGTATCGGCAGATCGATCTGGAGACCGGCGAAATCGGCCTGCATTCCACCCCGACGGTGGTCGACGATATCGTGATCGTCGGCTCCTCGATGAAGGAGGGCATGCAGCCGACGACGCAGAACAACACCAAGGGCCTGGTGCGCGCCTGGAACGTCAGGACCGGCAAGCTGCTCTGGACCTTCCACAACGTGCCGCTCAAGGGCGAATTCGGCTACGACACCTGGGAAAACGGCTCCGCGGACCTCAACGGCAACGCCGGTTCCTGGGCCAGCATCACCGTGGACCGTGAACTCGGCCTGGCCTACCTGCCGGTCGAGGATCCCACCAACGACGTCTACGGCGGCTCGCGTCCGGGCAACGACCTGTTCGGCGACAGCATCGTCTGCGTCGACCTGCATACCGGCAAGATGAAATGGTATTACCAGATGGTGCATCACCCGATCTGGAACATGGATGCGACCTCACCGCCATTGCTCGGTGACGCCGTCGTCGACGGCAAGGCCATCAAGGTCGTCGCCGAGCCGGGCAAGCAGGCCTTCCTGTACGTGCTCGACCGCGTGACCGGCAAGCCTGTGTGGCCGATCGTCGAGACGCCGGTGCCGCAGAGCGACGTGCCGGGAGAGAAGACCTCCCCGACGCAGCCGTTCCCGACCAAGCCGGCAGCCTATGCGCGCCAGTACATCCGCATGGAGGACGTCATCGACTTCACGCCGGAGCTGCACGCCAAGGCGCTGGACGTGATCTCGCATTTCCACATCGGCCCGAATTTCACGCCGCCCGTGGTCAGCAGGGTCGAAGGTCCGCTCGGAACGCTGAGCATGGACAGTGCGGCCAACGGCACCAACTGGGAGGGTGGTGCGTACGATCCGGAGACGCATACCGTATTCGTGCCGGCCGGCGACGGCAGCACCACCGTGCATGGTCTGATCGAGCCGCCGCCCGGATACTCCGATGCCCGCTACGTGCAGGGCGTCGCGGGCCGCCCGTTCACGATCCAGGGCGGTCCGGGGGCCGGGGATGCCTCCGATGCCCCGAAGGTCAGCCTGGACGAGGCGCGGGCCGCCGCCGCGATCGCGCGTGCCGGCCTGCAACAGAAGCCGACCGCACCCCCGGTTCGCACCTCCGTGGACGGCCTGCCCCTGCTCAAGCCGCCTTATGGCACGATCACCGCGATCAACCTGGACACCGGGGATTTCCGCTGGCAGATCGTGCACGGGGATACGCCGGACGAGATCAAGAACAGCCCGGCGCTGCGCGGGCTGACGATCCCGAAGACCGGTCAGGTCGGGGGGCCGGGCCTGCTGGTGACCAAGAGCCTCGTGATCGCCGGCGATCCGCAGTTCTCGACCCAGCCTGGACGGCCGCGCGGCGCGATGATGCATGCGTATGACAAGATGACGGGCAGGGAGGTCGGTGCCGTGTGGATGCCGGCGCCGCAGAGCGGAACGCCGATGACGTATTCGTACGGTGGCCAGCAATACATCATCATTCCCGTCTCCGGTGGCAACTATTCGGGCGACTACATCGCCTACCGGCTGCCCTCCGGTGATTGACCCGGCTGCAGAACGCCGTAGGCCCGCCTTGCGTCGGCCCTCGATCGCGGGCGGGGCGCTGTGGTTGATGCTGGGGGCGGCCGGCGTGCTGCACGCCCAGGGTGCTCCGCAGGCTTCGGTCTGGGACGGCATCTACACCGCCGCGCAGGCCGATCGGGGCAAGGCGGTCTATTCGGACCACTGCGCGAAATGCCATGGCGATGACCTCGGTGGCCGGGATGAGGTCCCGCCGCTGACGGGCGCGCATTTCATGGCCGACTGGGAGAGCCAGTCGGTCGCCGATCTCGTGCAGCGCATCCGGCGCACGATGCCGCTGGACAGTCCCGGGACGCTCGGCGGCGTCAGCGTGACGGATGTCGTCGCCTACCTGCTGCAGCAGAACAGCCTGCCGGCCGGCAGCGTCGAACTGCCGAACGATGCGAGCATGCAGTCGGTGATCCGGATCGATGCGGTACAGCCGCAGAAGGCCGCACCGGTGGCAATGCACTCTGGCGAGTCGGCACCGCACTCCCCGGCGACATGAGCCCGGCGCTGCAGTTCCGCCTGCTGCGTTCGGGTGTGGCCGTAACGTTGCTCGCGGGATTCGCGGCCGGCAGCCTGGCCAACACCGCGGCAGCTGCTCCGCCGGGAACGCTCGAGGCGGCGACCGCCGCGCTCGGAGCCGATCGCATCCGCTCCATTACTTATTCGGGTAGCGGGGTCTGGTACCAGTTCGGCCAGGAGCCCAACCCGAATGCTCCTCCCCCGCAGTTCGCCGTCACCCGCTATGTCGCGTCGATCGATTACGACTCGGCGAGCGCGCACATCGAGCGCACGGCCCGGCAGCTGACCGATCCGACCCGGTGGCGTCCGGTTCCGCAGATGGCGGCCGAGCCGGACGGCACCACGGCAGAGGAGTACGTGGCGGGCGGCGTGGCGTGGATACTCGGTGCGCCCGGTGGCCCGGCCACGGGGCTCGGCGTCACGGCGATTGCCGACGCGAGGAATGCCGAAGAGCGCACGATGGAGATCTGGGCCACGCCGCAGGGCTTCCTGCGCGCCGCCGCCGCCAGCCATGCCACGTCGCGCACCATCAACGGCGGCGCCACCGAAGTCAGCTTCCTGCTGGGCCGGCACCGGATGGTCGGCCGGATCAACGCCCGTAACGAGGTCTACAGCATCCACTACTGGATCGATAACCCGGTGCTCGGCGACATGCTGTGCGAGGCCGGATTCACGCAATACCGCGACTTCGGCGGAATCAGGTTCCCGGCCCATGTGGTGCGCACGCAGGGCGGAAAACTGCGCCTCGATCTCACGGTGGCGCAGGTCAAGACCAACCCGGCAGTGGCCATACCGATACCGGCGGGCATGCGCGAGGCGATGACGGCGCCGGTCCGGGTCACGGTGGACAAGCTGGACGACGGCGTCTACTGGCTGCGCGGCTTCCAGTGGCACAGCGTCGCGGTCGAGCAGGGCGATCACATCGTCGTGATCGATGCACCGCTGGACGAAGCGCGTTCGCTGGCCGTGATCGCGAAGCTCAAGGAGACCATCCCGGGCAAGCGGATCAGCTACCTGATCAATACGCACGCGCACTTCGATCATGCAGGAGGCGTGCGAACCTACGTCGACGAGGGCGCCACGATCGTGACGCTGCCGATGAACCAGGCGTTCTTCGAACGCGCCTGGCGCACGCCGCACACGCTGAACCCGGACCGGCTCGAGCGCTCGAAGAAGACCGCGCAGTTCCTCCCGGTCACGAACGGCATGCTGGTGCTGGGCGATCCGCGGCGCCCGGTCGAGGTGTACGAGCAGGTCGGGACGGCGCACAGCGACGCGATCGTGATGGTCTACCTGCCGGTGGAGAAGATCCTGGTGCAGGCCGATGCGTGGAACACCGAGGCCCTCACGGCACCGCGGATCGACACGATCGGCGGGGAGTACGTGAATCCCTACATGCTGAATCTGTACGACAACATCATGCGACAGAACCTGGACGTGCGGATGCTGGTGCCGTTGCATGGACCGCGCACCACGACGATGGCCGAGCTGCGCCAGGCCCTGCTGATGGAGTGATCGATCCGAACACGAGGAGCACCGAGATCATGAAGACTACTGCCGCAGCGGTGGCGATGATGGCCGCGATCCCGTTGATCGGCGCGGGCGTGGCGTGGGGCCAGGCGAGCGCGGCTGCGCCGCACGAGGCCGGCGCGGATTCCTCCGTCACGATGATGCCGGTTCCGCCCGTACGGTACTTCCCGAGACAGGAAGTGGAGGCAACCTTCAGTCACCAGCGGCCGAGCGAAACGCTGTTCGACAGCGATTACGGCTCGGAGAGCTTCCGGGTCAAGGCGAGCTCACGTACCAGGCTGCTGGATGCCGAAATCCACATGGAGTGGACCGATGTCATCTACGTCCAGAAGGGATCCGCAACGCTGGTGACGGGCGGAAGGCTGTCCAACGACACGACTCCGAAGACGTTTCCCGACGGCAGGCCGTTCAACGAGACCCGCATGGGCTCGAGCATCATTGGTGGGCAGTCGCGCCGCGTCTCGGTCGGCGATGTGGTCGTCATCCCGGCCGGTACGCCGCACTGGTTCAAGGACATCGACGCGCCGTTCTGGTTCTTCAACGTGAAGACGCGCTAGCGGAAGCGACCGCGTCCTGGCGTGGATCAGCGGTCCTGGTTCTTGATCCGTGCGCGGTCGAGGTCGTTGGCGAAGGCGACGAATTCATCGGTCGCGACGTCCGCGACCGGAATGAGCGTGCTGACCGCACCGGCATCCTTGAGCAGCTGCAGGTAGCGCTGCATGACCGGCAGCGATGGCGCTCCGATCTGCCTGCTGTCGGGATCGGCCGCAGGCAGGTCATCCTGCCAGGCGTTCAGCTCCGCCGTCCGCCGTTGCACATCCTCGGGCGTGAAGGGCTTGCCGACGGCGGTGAGCATCGCGTTCGCCGCCCGGTCCGGATGGTAGTGGATCAGCAGCGAGGCCTCGACGATCGCACGCGAGAACCGGCCGATGGCATCGTGCTTGGCGGCCAGCACCGAAGGCGCCGCGAGGTAGCCCGCATTGGCCGCGCTGCCGAGCGTTGGATGATGCCAGACGCGCAGCTTCATGCCGCCGACGATATACGGAATGAGCTCATACAGCGGCAATGCCGCCGCCTGCACCTTGCCCGAGGCAATGGCGCTGGCCGCGGAGTCCGACATGCCGATGCCCACCAGGGTGTAGTCCATCGGCGCGAGACCGACCGTCGCGAGCGCCGAACGCGTGGTCAGCACCGGTGATGCGCCGGTGAGCGTGTGCACGCCGATGGTCTTGCCGCGAAAATCAGCCAGCGACCGGATCGGGCTGTCCTCGAGCGCCGTCAGCACGTAGCCGAATTTCGATGCCCGCGTCAGGAACATCTTCAGCTGCTTGCCCTGGCCATGGGCCGTGATGGCCGCCTCGATGCCGATCGGGCAGATGTCGGCGCTGCCGCTGATGCACGCATCCATGACCTTGTCGGTGCCGTCGACCAGGATGGTAGTGACCTGCAGGTGTTGTTCCCGGTAGAAGCCGGCGCCCTGTGCGATCAGGTTCAGCGAGTTCATCAGCGGTGGCGTCTTGTCGCCGAGGATCACGGATAGCGCATCGTCGGCGAGCGCCGACCGTAGCGGAAGCAGCGCACAGGCTCCAAGGGCCGCATAACCCACGACTCGGCGCAGTGGTGTGGACATCGCGCGCACTCCCTACGACAGGATCAGGTCCTTGTTGATGGTCACACCGAGGCCGGGCTTCTGGGGCAGGTTGAAGTACCCGTCCCTGGTCAGTACCGGCGGGTCCTCGAAGATCGCGAGCCGGTTGGAGTAGTCGAGCAGCGGCAGATCGTGCGTGATCTCCAGGTAGTTCGAGTTGGGGAGCGACGCGATCAGGTGCATGTTGCAGACGGTCCCGACGCTGCCATCCCCCAGGTGCGGAACCATCATCTTGTCCATGGATTCGGCGATGACGGCGATCTTGCGTATCTCCGAGGGCCCCTCGAGCAGGACTTCCGGCTGCACGATGTCGAAGCAGCCGCGCTCGAGCAGCAGGCGGAATTCGTGCAGGCCGCGATTGCCTTCACCACCGGCGATCGGGATTTCGACCAGGCGGTTCAGTTCGGCCTGGTGATCGAAATCGAAGCGGCGGCACGGTTCCTCCAGCCAGTAGACGTTCAGCGCCTGGTACGCGCGGGCGGTCTCGACGGCGCGGCGGAAGTCCCACATGACGCTCGGAGTGAGGTAGTAGTTGGTCGCCTGGTTCGCATCGCACATGATGTCGAGGCCGTCACCGACCAGCTTGCGGGTCGCTTCGACCAGCTGGATATCCTCCTGCATGGTC
>CAWIQV010000053.1:0-10552 GCA_963838275.1 uncultured Gammaproteobacteria bacterium
GCTGCGACGACAAGCCTTCAACATCGAGCTGGCCCAGGGCCTTTCTTCTCACAGCAGCAACAGCCCCGAGGTGAATCTCATCGCCGATTTGAATATACTGATGAACGACGCCCCCGCCATGTCGACACGGGCCAATATCTTCCGCGAGGCCCTGCCGCTGGAGAATGATGCCGTGGCCCTGCCGGCTCATTTGACGCCCGACCTGCGCACCGCACACCTCTTCCTCTTCTATCAACACAACTGCTTCACGCTCGTGACGCTGCAGCTGCTGGAGCTAGTGTTGCAGTACCTTTTCTGGGGCTGGAGGGCCAGCTATACACCGACAGCGAAGTGGCGGTGGTCCTCTTCTACGCCGAGTATGCCTTCGAGGCTCGGGAGACATATCGGCGCGCCAGCCATCGCGCAGAGGATCTGCTCGCCTTCAAGAAAATTGCCGCCTCTGCCGCAGAACAGCAAGCTGAGAAAGCTGCAGCAGCAGCTCACGGGCGGCAAGCATGCCCTGCCCACCGAGCCCCCTATTTCCACCCCGTCCCCGGGCCCAGTCATTCGAATCGCTGCTGAGACAGGCCCAGCATTCGCTGGCCAAGGGCATCATTCAGCTGCTGCAGGGGCTCAAGCGCACCAAGTGCAAACTCAAGCAATACAGCAGCGAGAACAAGCATGCCGATAGCAAGGATAGCAATGCGGCCTCTGCTTCTTCTGCTGCTTCCCATCCTTCACAGTGGTGGAGGTTCCCATTCGGTCCCCGCGATCGACAGCAGCCTCGCCCGCCTGGTACTCCACCGTTTCGCGACTCTGCAGATGGTGACCACGCCCCCTCCCTGCCCTACAGCTCCTACATTGAAAATGTGGCGGCCTCGACGGCAGCAGCGCCGAGTCCATCCTGTCTCTGGCTCGCGACACACTGCAGGAAGCGTGAAGGAATTGCTAGCCCAGCTCCTTCTTTTCCAGCCTGGCCTACGGCGTGCTGCTGCTAACGGCGGAGAGCCAAGCTCTATATCAGAGTCCCGCGCAGCGGCACGACGACCCCTCGCGTCTGAACCAGTTCGAAGCGGATTTCATTCACAGTTTAGAAAGTGGCGCTCTCGAATACGCTGCTGATACTGGGCCTGCCGAACTTGCTGGCTCGGCGGAAAGCAGCAACAAGCGCCTGCGAGTGGCCTTCAAATGGGAAGTGGCCACCACGGGCATCACGGGCGTCGTGATGGCGCCAAACCGCGTCATACCCTTCCCCATCGTCACGCTCCGTGCAGGAGAGATGATGGATTGAAAGCACCAGCTAGATGTTGAACCATTTGAGTGCATGAACATGAAGCGTTTAATTTCTTTCGACTCAATCCATCCAATTCTGTCTGTCAGCTTGTCGCTTGTCGCTGAACTGAGCGAATGAATCGCAGCGTTGCAAGCCACGAGGGCCGCTGGCGTGCAAGAAGAGGGTCGCTGAGCGTGCGAGCGAACGAGAAGCCCTTGCCGTGTCTGCCTGTCAGCCGGGCTGGTCCAATCCTCATTCGATCATTACCGGCCAATGAGACTTTGACACAGCGCTGCAACAGGCGAACCTTTTTTTGTCGAAATGAGACTCTTTTTCTGGCAGTACATCTGCATCTGCATTCTATTCAGATCAGAATGCTCACATGAGCGAGCGGATGGGCCGGCTGGCGGCCATGGCCACACTGCCCACCGCTGCGACCACTGCCACGCAGGCGGGCGTGCGTGCCTCTCTCGCCCGCCCCCTCCCCCTCCCCCTCTCTTCTCCTGCTTTCGCCCCTTCTCCTCCTCCTCTGCCTCTCTGGCCCGCGATATGGGGCTGAGCGCGCGGATCCGGCGCCGGGCGCGGCTCAGGCGCCGAGCGCGGATCGCGCGCTGCCCGCGGCTCAGTACCGGATGCCCTTGAGGGTGGCCTGGATGTTCGTGGCGTCCTTCTTCACCGCATCCAGGTCGGTCTCCTTGAGGGCGTCGAGCGCGTTGCTGGCGGCGCGCTGCAACATCTCCTTCTTCAGCACATCGCTGGTATCCGGGATCGCGCCGCTGCCCTGATCCTTGCAGGGATTGGCAGCGCTAGGGTCGAACCCCTTGCCGGCCGGCCCGATCAGGCAGTTCAGCACGTGGTGCAGGTGCATCTGCGCCATCGGCAGGCTCGCGGCCCCGGCCGCGAGCCCCGCGTGGGTCGCGGCGGTCGAGACTTCGGTGGCTACGTCGGCACGGGCCGCAAGCGGCAGCAGCAGCGCGGCGAGTGCCGCGGAGCCGGACAGGGCGTTCAGCAGTGAACGAGCAATGGTCATGGCAACCCCCAATCGAAGTTGGTATGGGAACCCGCCGAGCATAAGCCCGTGAGCCGCCCGGTTGACAGGGGGGCGGCACGGAATCGTCCCCGGGCGCCGGAGCGGCCCTGCGCCGGCTGGCAGCGCGGCTCGCTAGATCGAGGCCGGGGGCGTGCCGAGGCGCTCGAGCCGGCGGTGGGCGCGCCGCAGCGCCGCCAGGCACAATACCGCGATCACCGGGATCGCAATGCCATCGGCGATCTCCGGATCGATCGGCAGGCCGGCACTGCGCAGCGCGCGCGCCAGGTAACCGACCAGGCCCGTGCCGTAGTACACGATGGCGGCCACCGACAGGCTCTCGACGGCCTGCTGCAGCCGGAATTGCCGCTCGGCGCGCAGGTTCATCGACTCGAGCAGTCGCTGGTTCTGCTGCTCGCGCGCGATGTCGACGCGAGTCGAGAGCAGTGCCGAGGCCTGGCCGATCCGATCCGACAGCTCCAGCAGGCGCTGCGCGGTGCTGGCGCAGCGCGCCACGGCGGGCGAGAACCTCCGCGACATGAATTCCTCGATCGGCTGGATGCCCGGCAGACGCCGCTCGCGCAGTTCGGCGATGCGGGTCCTGACGAGTTCGGCGTAGGCGCGGCAGGCGCTGAAGCGGTATTGCGTGCGCGTGACGCTGCCCTGGACCTCGGCCGCGAGTCGCGTGAGCCGCTGCAGCAGCGCGTCGTCGTCGCCGCCTGGACATGACAGCGCGGTGGTCAGTTCGGTGAGCGACTGCTCCGCGGCCGCGCCCTGCGCGCTCAGGGGCCTGATCAACGGGAATGCGAGCAGTGCCATCATCCGGTAGGTCTCTATTTCGAACAGCCGCTGGACCATGCGGCCGGCCTGCCGCGGAGTGAAGCTGCGATCGAGCAGCAGGAAGCGCCCGAAGCCGTCCTCGCGTACCAGGAAGTCGGTAAAGGCATAGCCGGCGCCGCCGGCGATCTCGGCACCGACGATCACGTGACCGTCGAACTGGCTGGCGACGAACGTCATGTCCGGCTCGCCGGCTCCCGCGGCCAGCACTGCGGCGTGCGCCGCAAAAATGGTCAGACCCGGGAGCTCGGACAGCCAGCCCGTCGGCAGCGCCGCCACGGCGGGCTCGCTGAAGGGCTGAAGGCCGGCGCCGTGAGTCGTGAACGCATAGCCCGAGAACTCGCTGTGGCGCTCCCACTTGAGCTTTACCGGTCCGAGCTCGGCGGTGAAATGGCTCGAGTCCGGCGGTGGTGCGGCGACGCCATGGGCCGTGCACAGCCGGGCGAGGTGCCCGAGTTCCGATTCGCGCTGCTCGCGCCCGATGAGCACCGCTACGTAGGATACGCGCGCCGGTGTGTCCAGCGCCTCGGGTGGACGCGCGTGCACCTCCGCTGCGAGCGCCTGGCGATCCGGATGGTCGGGTGGGAGCATGCTCATGGCGAAGCAGTGTACGATGCGCTCCTGCCATGAGCACAGGTCAGCGACAGCCGGTCGACCCCCGTATCGAGGTCCTGTTCCGTCCGCTCGAGCTCCGGAGCCTCAGGCTGGCAAACCGCATCGTGATGGCGCCGATGACGCGCAACAGGTCGCCTGGCGGCGTACCCGGAGCGGACGTCGCGGCCTATTACCGCCGGCGCGCGGAGGGCGGTGTCGGGCTGATCATCACCGAAGGAACCTACATCCCGCATCCCGGTGCCGGCTTCTCCCCGGATGTGCCGCGGTTCCATGGCGAGGACGCGCTCGCGGGCTGGCAGCGCGTCGTCGAGCAGGTGCACGCGGCCGGAGGCAGGATCTTTCCGCAGCTCTGGCACGTGGGCATCGCACCGCCCGCGGATCGGGAGCTCGGACCGGGCGCGGTCGGCCCATCCGGACTGGTCCGGCCCGGTGAGCAGCTGCGCGAGCCGATGACGCAGCAGGACATCGACGCGGTGATCCACGCCTACGGTGAGGCGGCCGCATCGGCGCAACGGCTCGGCTTCGATGGCGTGGAGATCCATGCTGCCCACGGTTACCTGATCGACCAGTTCTTCTGGGAAGGCACCAATCGCCGGACCGACGCCTACGGCGGCGACCTGGTACGCCGCACGCGCTTCGCGGTCGAGGTCGTCAGGGAGATCCGGCGCAAGGTGGGCCGCGAATTTCCGATATGCCTGCGGTACTCGCAGTGGAAGCTCAAGGACTATGCGGCCCGCCTGGCCCGGACGCCGCAGGAGCTCGCAACCCTGCTGGAGCCTCTGGTCGACGCAGGCGTGGACCTGTTCCACTGCTCGCAGCGCCGGTTCTGGGAGCCCGAGTTCGACGGCAGCACGCTGAACCTGGCCGGCTGGACCGCCAGGCTGACCGGCCGCATCGCGATCGCGGTGGGATCGGTGACGCTGAACGAGGAATTCATGGCCACGTTTGCCAATCCCGCGCAGGCGGCGAGCACGGGCATCGACGAGCTGCTGGACCGGATGCAGCGCGAGGAATTCCAGCTCATAGCGATCGGGCGCTCGCTGATCGTCAATCCCGACTGGCCCCGGATCGTCGGGCGGGGCTCGATCGATACGCTGCGGCCCTTCGATCGCAGCGCGCTTCAGGCCCTGGCTTGAGATAGGATCCCGGACCATGGCCGAGAAAGTCTGGTTCATCACCGGAACGTCCAGGGGCTTTGGACGCATCTGGGCGGAGGCCGCGCTGGGGCGTGGCGACCGCGTCGCCGCAACCGCGCGCGACCTGCGTTCCCTGGCGCCGCTGGTCGAACGATATCGCGAACGGGTCGCCGCAATCCAGCTGGACGTCAGTTCCCGCGCGGCGGTGCAGGACGCGATCGCGCAGGCGCATGCGCGCTTCGGCAGGCTCGACGTGCTGGTCAACAACGCCGGCTACGGCCTGTTCGGGGCGATCGAGGAAGTGACCGAGGCGCAGGCACGCGCGCAGATCGAGACCAACCTGTTCGGGGCACTGTGGGTCACGCAGGCGGCGCTGCCGATAATGCGGGCCCAGGGCTCTGGCCACATCATCCAGGTCTCCTCGATCGGCGGTGTCAATGCGCTGCCGACCCTCGGGCTGTATCACGCCTCGAAATGGGCGCTGGAAGGATTCAGCCAGTCCCTGGCGGCCGAGGTCGCCCCGTTCGGGATCAAGGTCACGCTGGTCGAACCGGCCGGCTATGCGACCGACTGGGGCGGCGCTTCGGCCGTGCGCGCCACACCGCTGCCGGCCTATGACGGTGCGCGCGCCACGATCGCCGGATTCCGCAGCGGCGTCGTTCCGGGCGAGCCCGAAGCGACCGGCCCGGCGATGCTCAAGCTGGTAGACGCCGCGGATCCACCGCTGCGCATCTTCTTCGGTTCCGTCGGCCTGCCCATGACGCGTGCGGAGTACGGGCGGCGCATCGCACAGTGGGAACAGTGGAACGGGCTATCGCTCGAGGCGCAGGGCCACTACGGGCGCCGGTGACGCGGCACCTCAGCCGCTCGCCAGCCGCACCGCGACGAACATGCTCAGCGCGCCGAGGATCGTCATCGCGGTGGTGCCCGCCGTCGGATGCTCGCGGTAGCTCTCGGGCAGCAGGTCCGCGGCCCCGATATAGAGGAAGAACCCGGCAAACGCTGCCAGCATCGTGCCGAGCGTGCTGCGATCCAGTCGCAGCATCAGCGTCGAGGCGGCCCCGGCGAGCGGCGCCAGAGCGTCCACCAGCAGCCAGCGCAGGGCGGCGGCTTGGGCGCCGCGGTTCCGCAGGATCACCCCGACCGTATTGATGCCATCCGAGAAATCGTGGACCAGCACGGCCACGGCCACCACCGCGCCGGCCGCAATGGAAACCTGGAACGCGAGCCCGATCGACAGGCCGTCGAGAAAGCTGTGCACGCTCAAGGCGCCGGCGCCGAGCACTCCGCGTCGCCGCTGCGGCGTGAGGCCCGGTACGGCATGGCCGTGCATCACCAGCGCGCGGTCCAGCAGCATGTAGAGCAGGAATCCCGCGGCCACCACGCCCATCGTGGCCGGTAGGCCGACCCGGTTACCGGTCAGCGAGATCGCCTCCGGCACCAGGTCGAACAGCGCCACGCCCAGCACCGCGCCGCTGCTGAAGCCGAGGATCAGGTGCAGGCGCCCGTGCAGGCGCAGTGCGAACAGGCCGCCCGTCATCGTCGAGGCGAAGGTGGCCAGGCTCACGAGCAGGACGGTCGTGTTCAATCAGGCGACCCTGGCCCGCGACAGCCCGGGCCGCGCTGTGCTGGTGCGCACGGCTCAGGCGATGCGAATCACGGTCTTGCCGCGTGCTCCGCCGCGGCGATAGGCGGCAATCGCCGCGGGTGCCTCGTCGAGCGTGATGGTTGATGCGATCGGGACCTCGAGGGCGCCGCTTTCGACGAAGCCGACCAGTCGCCTGAGCAGCGACGCGTCGGCCTTCAGAAAGAAGTTACCGCCCTGCAGGCCCAGTTGCTGCAGCATCGCCGCGTCCGCCGCACCGATCGTCGAACTCACCTGTCCCCCGCGGCGCACCAGTCCGGCGATCCGCCGCAGCGTCGCCGCGTCGCTGACCAGGTCCAGGACCGCATCGATGCCCTCGGGATGGGCTTGCCGCACGGTCAAGACGATGTCGGCGGTCCGGTAGTCGTGGATCTCGGCGGCGCCGAAGCGGCGCAGCTGCGCCGCGTCCGCGACCCCAGCCGTGGCCAGTACCCGATATCCTTTCGCCGCGGCGAGCTGCGTCGCGAAGCTGCCTACGCCGCCGGTGGCGCCGTTGATCAGCACCGTGCTGCCGACGGCGAGCCCGAGCGCGTCGACCATCGCCAGGGCGGTCATGCCCGCGGTCGGCAGCGCCGCGCCGAGCGCATCGTCGACGGCGGCCGGCAGCAGTGCGACGGCGCCGGTTTCCGGAATCACCGTGTACTCGGCATAGGTGCCTTCGCCGAGCGGCACGTGGAAGAACTGGCCGAATACGTGCGCGCCCTGCTTGAAGCGGGACACGGCTGAACCTACGGCAGTCACGACGCCGGCGGCATCGAGGCCGAGCACGAACGGCAGTACGTTCGGTATCACGCCGGCGAGCGCTCCGTCGGCGAGCTTCCAGTCATAGGGGTTCACGCCCGCCGCCGCGACCCGGACCAGCAGCTGGTCCGCCTTCGGTACCGGGGTCGGCAGTTCGATGACCCTGGGTTCCCCCTTGAGCTGCTCCACCGCCACCGCGCGCATCGCCGTTCCGCATTCCGGTCGCTAGACCGGAATGGTCTCCAGGAGGAAAGGTGCACCCGGGCTGCCGGAGAATGCGCAGGTCGTGTTCATGCACCCGCCTTCGAGCAGCCACGGCGCGATGCGTGCCAGTCCGGGGTGGCGGAACAGGGCGGTGCGCCGCAGCGCATCGCCACTGACCTGCACCGTGGTCGCGATCCGCAGCGGCAGCGGATGCGCCGCCGTGATCATCCTGAGCATTCTCGATCGCCTCTGGTGGGGTACTGGTCGGCCCCGGCATCGGGTCCCCATTATAGGGAAGCGGCGGGTGCGGCGGTCGGCCGCGGCTCGGTGCACGCCGCCGTGGGTCTTTCAGCCGGCCAGTCGAACCAGAAGCGCGTACCCCGGCCGGCAGAACGCGCGATGCCGCAGTCCCCGCCCATCCTGCCGACGATCTTGCGTACCAGCGCGAGCCCCATGCCGCTGCCCTCCACGGCGTCGCGGGGCCTGAGGGTCCGGAACATCTCGAACACGATCTCGTGATACTCATCCGGTATGCCCGGCCCGTCGTCCGAAACCCAGATGCGGTTCCACGGTCCGCGCCGCTCGGCCGTGATGGTGATGGTGCCCGATGCCTGGTCGTGATGTTTGATCGCATTGCCGATCAGGTTGTGCAGCACCTGCTCCAGGGGTATGCGGGTCACCCGTATGGGCTGCAGCGACACGATCGCCGGGACGCGAAGCCGACCGGCACGTGCAGCGTTTCGGCAATGTCGGTGACCAGCGCCGCGGCGTTGACTGCGGTACCGGCGGCGGGCGCGTCGGCCGGCCGGCGCGCGCGTATTCACGCACGTCCGTTGAGCAGCCGGTGCATGCGTCCGATGCGCCCTGGATCAGCGACAGCCGGTTGCGCGTCTCGGCGGACAGCGGGCGTCGTCCTCCAGGATCCAGTGGGCGACCGAACCGCACGCCGGTGAGCGGCGCACGCAGGTCGTGCGAGGCGGTGTAGACGAATTCATCCAGTTCGCGATTGCATGCAATGCAGTTCGCGTTGCTGCGCGGAGCTCGGTCCGCGTGGCGCTTGCGCTCGGTGATGTCGCGCATGATCTTGGAGGCCGCGACGACCCGCCGGCGCGTTGCGGATCGGTGACATCGTCAGCGACACGTCGACCAGCGATCCGTCACGTCCGGCGCCGTACGGTCTCGAAATGTGCGACCCGCGCGCCGCGGCGAATGCTGATCGAGGATCAGGTTCTCCTCGTCCTTGCGATCCTCGGGCAGCAGCCGGCTGCCCGGCTGCCCGATGATCTCCGCCGTATCTAGCCGAGCAGGCGCTCTGCACCGGGGTTCCAGCTCAGGATCCTGCCGTCCAGGTCCTTGGACAGGATCGCATCGTCCGCCGATGCCACCAGTGCCACCAGATGCTGCTGCTGCGCTTCGGCGCGCTTGAGCTCGGTGACATCCTGCACCACACCCCGGACGCGCCGGGCGGTGCCGTCCGGCTCGCGAACGTGGCTGCCACTGGCAACGATCGTGCGCACTTCCCCGTCGGCCCGGCGGATCCGGCACTCGACACGGTAATCGCTCTGCGAGCGGATGGCGGCGCGGAATTGCCGATCCACCTCGGCCTGGTCTTCCGGCAGTACATGCCCCAGGAAGCGTTCGTAGCTCCATGCCGGGAGCGGCGCTGCGTATCCGAAGATGCGGGCGTGGGTGAGGGTCCGGTGCACGACATGCGTCCTCAGATCGAGGTCCCAGGCACCCATGTGATTGACGTTCAGGGCGAAGTCGAGCAGCTGCAACTCCGTCGCGAGTGCGCGCTGCGCGGCGCTGCGCTCGGAATCCAGCTGGTTGAGCCGCCCGGCGGTGCGCCAGATCACGGCGCCGAAGACGACTACGTTGCCGAACGCGAACAGTGCGATCGCCGCTTCGGTGCCGAACCATCCGGCGCGCAGCCCCTCTACGCACAGCCAGCCGCCGACCAGGGGCACGGTACAGATGATCGGAATCAGGCGGCGCGACATCCGGCCGCCGGGGCCGTCGCCCAGCAACAGGGCGATGAACCCCAGCTCAGGTCGGATGGACAGTGCGCCGCCGCTCAATACGATGAACAGTGCGGCGGTCGGCAGCGACATGTGGGTGAAGGCGGGCAGCGATGCACCACCGAAGATGAAATGGCTCAGTCCGAGCCAGCCGAGCAATGAGCTGGCCCAGGCCGCCGCCTGCAGCGCGATCCCGCCACGGCGCGTGTGCGAGACGGCGAGCGCGAATCCGAGCAGCACGAAGTTGCCGGCGGTTGCCGGCGACATCTGGGCCGTATGGCCGTCGAGCGTAGCGGTGATCGCGGCGTGCAGCCCCAGTGAATCGAGCGCGGAATTCCAGCCGCAGGCGTAGGCGCCGATGCGGATCGCGCCGATCAGGGCCACGGCCAGGCCGCCGGCCTGCCAGGCCGGGACCGGACCGATCCGTGGGGCCGAGGGGCCCTGTGCCGCGTGCCACAGCGACACGGCGGCCGTGATGAAACCCAGCGCCGTGAGCAGTGCCATGGCCGCCGCTCCGGGAACCGCACGCAACAGTGGCTCGATTCCGATGCAGCGGCCGATCACGACGTCCAGACCCACCAGCAGCGCCAGCGCGCTCGCGAGCCGTGCCACCTGGGCAGGTCGGGCCCGGATCGCCGGAGTGAGCAGGAACGAGAGCATGCAATCTACCCTGACTCTGGAGGATTGACGCGATGACCGGCACGGCCCCCGCATTGCCGCGCGCGTGGTCGCGTCGCAACAGCGGGTCCCGGTGCATTGGGCCTCAAGGGCGGTTCCCCGGCAAGAACGGGCATCGCATTCCGGCGATGTCGACGCTCGCTGCTGCAACGCGGGAGTTGTCCACAGCGCGGGATCTGCTAGGGTTTCGACATGACCTACTGCCTCGGCATCAGGCTGGACGCGGGCCTCGTGCTGGCGAGCGATTCACGCGTGACCTCCGGTATCGACTACATCAGCACCTATCGCAAGATGCATACCTTCCAGCCCGCCGGCGACCGGATCTTCGTGGTCCTGACCTCCGGGAATCTGGGTACGACCCAGGAACTCATCGACTGCCTGCAGCGCGACCTGGATGCC
>CAWIQV010000054.1:0-5983 GCA_963838275.1 uncultured Gammaproteobacteria bacterium
CCCCGCCCTCACCCGTTCATCTACTTCCCGGCGATGGGGCCGGCGCCTCGCGGTAGGTTTGGCGGGCACCGTGCGTCCGTGCAGCGGGGTGCCGCGGCCTGCTCTCCGCCTCTGAGGCCCGATTTTTTTCGTGTCGCCCGCCTCAGCTGCAGCACGATTTCCAGATCATCGCGCACTCGCGATCGCAGGATCTAGGCGATGCGGTGCGCCTGGTGCTGGAATCCTTCGCCCCCTTCGCGGCGGCCGACGCGCGGCTGCGGGTGAAACTGCAACCGCGGGACCCCGGACTGGATCGCTGGGAATCGCGGGTTCTCGCCATGCCCCGCGACTGAAGAATAGCCGGGCGCGTGGATTTCCTGGATGGCGGTGACCTGGACGCGCTCATCCGCACCTCGCTCGGCATCATCATGTTCCACAGTACTTCCGGACTGCGCGCGCTGCAGCCTCCCAAATCCCGGTCAAGACGCTGGGCCCAGCTGATCTACGATATCCGGGGCTCGAGCTTCCAGGGCCGCTGGACGCACTTCTTGGTCAGGCGCACGGTGGGCTTCTCACTCCCACTTGAGCGCGCTGCTGAAATCTGATGGCCGCAAGTATCTCGCTCTGCTGCGAATTCCAAAGCGAGCCCGGCCGAGGGGGCGGCGGTTGCCGCTGTGGTCGAGCGTCTGTACCCCGGCATGGTCGGACAGTGCATTCGCTGAAGCTGGCGCCGATGACGCGGATCCTGATCGGTGGCCGAAAGGGTCGCTGATGGCGACGTCTTCCGAGGCTCCCGCTCGCGCAACAACTGAGAAAAATCTGACATCTGAGTAACGCTGGTCGCGGAGGCACGTTGGGAGGCCGCGGCCGGGCAACTGATACATCCCGTTAATTCCCGCTCAAAACAAAAAAAAAGTCTGGCCTGCGTGCGGCGCGTACTCCACGCGGCGCGCCTACGCTGGTGCCCACGATCGGGACCAGTTCGACAATGCGTGTCGCATGCACGAGCGCGGGCTCGCGCGGCGGCTGTGTCTGGAAGCGACCACCGTGTTTAAGGATCGCGGTGGAAATCGAGCGGTTGCAGGCCGAGCGAGCCGCTGGCGATCGTTGAACTTACGGACTTCAGTCTCTCGCGCAGCGGCTGATCGGCCTGCAACCGCTCGATTTCCACCGCGATCCTTGGAGCACGATAGTCGCTTCCACGCAGCCGCCGCGCGAGCCCGCGCTCGTGCATGCGACGCGCGTTGTCGAACTGGTCCCAATGCGTGGGCACCAGCGACGACGGCACGCCGCGTGGAGTACGCGCCGCACGCGGCCGGACGGTTCCGGCGTATCGAGCGGGATGAACGGGATGCTCAGTTGCCCGGCCGCGGCCTCCCAACGTGCCTCCGCGACCAGCGTTACCAGATGTGCGAGCGCGGTCAGCCGTTGCGCGAGCGGGAGCATCGGAAAGACGTCGCCATAGCAACCCTTGGCCACGATGAGGATCCGCGTCATCGGCGCCAGCTCAGCGAATGCACTGTCCGACCGTGCCGGTGTACAGACGCTCGACCGCGGCGGCAACCGCCGCCCCCTGGCCGGGCTCGCTGAAGAACACGCCGCGGATCTGGATGCTTGCGGCCATCAGGTTCAGCAGCGCGCTGACGTGGGCGGGATCAGGCGCCGTAGCCTGCGACCAGAATGCGTCCAGCGGGCCCTGGAAGCTCAAGCCCGGGATATCGTAGATCGCCTGGCCCAGCGTCTTGACCGGACTGCCCAGCTGCAGCGCGCGCAGTCCGGAAGTGCTGTTGACCGTGATCATGCCGAGCGAGGTGCGGATCAGCGCGTCCAGGTCACCGCCATCCAGGAAATCCACGCGCCCGGCTATGCCGTAGTCGCGGGCCATGGCGAGAACCCGCGATTCCCAGCGATCCAGTCCGGGGTCCCACGGGTGCAGTTTCACGACCAGCCGCACGTCGGCCGCCGCGTGCTGCGCGAAGGATTCCAGCACCAGGCGCACCGCATCGCCCAGATCCTCGAACGGCGAATACGCGATGATCTGGAAATCGTGCTGCAGCTGCAGCGGCAACACGAAGAACCGGGCCTGCGAGGCGAGCAGGGCCGCGGCGCGCCGCTGCACGGACGCACGGCGCAGCCGGCCCAGCACGAGGCGCAGGCCCATCGCCGGGAAGTAGATGAACGGGTGAGGGCGGGGCCGGGTGTGCCGGTAGTGGGGATACAGCCACCACAGCAGCACGCTGCTGAAGCACTGCAGCAGGTCGCCGATCGACATCTGCAGCGCGCTGTCGCGGTACAGCCGCTCGAAGTCCGCCGCCGGCAGGTCGGCCGCCAGCCGAAGTATCTCCGCCAGATCGCGCGGGAAGCGCGAATTGCCGCTCATGCCATCGCGCTCGAGCGTGATCCAGTCCGGGCGCAGGTAGCCGAAGTCGGTCACGGTGACGCGCACGCCGCGCGCCTGGGCCGCGGCGATCGCGAGCTTGTGGTAGCTGAGCTGCTCGCCGAGCAGCACCAGGTCGGTCACGGCCTCGCGCTCGATGAACTGGGCGATGAAGGCCGGCCAGTCGGCAATCTGGCCGCGATAGTTGACGGTCGCAGGTCCGCGCCAGAACAGCTGGTCGCCGGCGCAGAAATTGATGCCCGTCGCCCGGCAGCCGCGTCGGGCCAGCGTCGAGGCGATCCGGCTGAAGAAGGCGCAGGGCATGCCCTGCAGGAACACGAAGTGCAGCCCCGGCGGGCCCGCTTCGGGCATGGCACGCTGGCTCATCAGCCGGCCCGCTGCCCGAGATACCACTGGATCGAGCGCGTCATCGCCTCCTCGAAGCCGACCGTGTCGGGAAGACCGCTGGTGACCCGGATCTTCTGTGCACTGTGCCCGCTGGTGCGCCCGAAGATGCGCACCAGCAGCCGATGCAGCAGCGGTTCGCGGCGGGGCAGGACCAGGCGATGGAACTGCTCGAGCGTCACGGCGACGGCGAAGGCGGCCCCGTACGGCAGGTCGATCACGAGGCCACGCCCGTCGATGCCGGACTTGAAGCGCGCCAGGAACTGCGCCCAGCTCACATCGTACGCATCGCGCACGTTGAAGCACTCGCCCAGCGCCTGCGGGGCCCGGGCCGCCCAGAGCGCCCGATCGACCAGGTTGTCGATGTACAGCATGCCCATGTTGTACCGGCCGCCGTCGATGCGCAGCATCAGGCCCGATTGCAGCGCAGCGCCGATCCGTACGATGAACTGGCTGCCCGGGGCCGATCACGTTCGCGGGTCGAAGAACCGTATAGGGAATCTGGGCCTGGGTGCAGTACTCACGGACCAGGGTTTCACCGCGCAGCTTGCTCTCCCCGTAGCCGAAGCCCGCCGCCATCCAGGGGCGTCCGCTCGGTGCAGGGGTCGCGAGGCAGGCCATACACGTCGGTGGTCGAAAAATGCACCACGCGCGGCAGCGCCGTGCTCTGCTCCGCAATCGTATGCAGCAGCTGCTCGGTCCCGAGCACGTTCGCATCCCGGTAGGCCTGCCAGCTGTCCCAGGTGTGGACATTCGCGGCACAGTGGAACACCACCTGCACGTCCCGGACCGCCTGCCGGAGCGAGGGTACGTCCAGCAGGTGGCCGACCACGACCTCGGCCCGCCCGCGCAGCGCCGGCTCCAGGCGCGCCGGATCCCGCACCAGCAGCTCGCAGTGCGCAGCCCCCGTCGGCCAGCCGCCGCGGCGAGATGGCCGCCGATGAATCCCGTCGCCCCCGTGACCAGCGCGGAGGCCGGTACTTCAGCCGGAATCATCGCAGTTCGACTACCATACCGGAGCACCGCTCACTGGCCAGACTGGTTGACCCGACCGCCCATCTTGAAGACCAGCGTATTCGATCGCCTGAGCGAAGTCCCGGCCGCGACCTGGAACAGCCTGCTCGCCGGGCAGGCCACGGTGTACGGCACCGACTTCTGGGGAGTCATCGAGGATTCGGGGCTCAACGACATCCATTGCCGCTATATCCTAGTCAGCGACGACGATGGTAATCCGATGGCGGCGGCCGGGTTCTATACGATCACGACCGATATTGCCATCTTTGCCCCGCGCTGGCTGCGACGGCTGCTGATCGGCGTGCGACGCCTCATCCCCGGCTTCCTGCGGGTGCGCATCCTCGAGTGCGGAACCCCGATCACGCTGGTCAGCCGACCCTATGCCGCGAGGCCCGGCGCCGACGACAGCGCGATCAGTCGTCGCGCTGCATGACGGTCCTGATGCGCGTGGCGCGCGCCGAAGGCCATTTCCTGATCCTGTGGCGGGACTTCGAAGCCAGCGCCGAGGGGCTGCGGCCGGCACTCGAGCGCCTGGGCTATCACTGGGCAGCGGGCATGCCCAATACCTATCTGGATATCCGCTGGGCCAGCGTCGAGGAGTACCTCGCCGCGCTGAAAAGCTATTACCGCAGCAAGCTGCTGCGCCATCTGCGCATCAACCGGGAGGCGCAGGTCAGCTGCCGGCTGGTCGACGACTTTGCCGCGCTGGCCGACACGATGTGCCGGCAATGGTTCGTCGTCCACAACCAGGCCGATGAGTTCGAGCGCGAGGTGCTGACACCGGCGTTCTATCGCGAGTTCTCGGAGCGGCTGGGCGCTCGCTCCAAGGCGCTGCTGTTCTATCGTGGCGAGGACATGGTCGGGCACGCGCTGCTGTACCTCGACGGCGACATGCTGCGCTGGCTGTATTTCGGGCGCAACGAGGCCCGCAACGACAGCCTGTACATCCTGGTCGCCTACAGCGTGATCGAGGCCGCCATCGTGCTGGGCGCAAAACGGGTCGAGATGGGAATCACGACCTATCCGGTCAAGCAGGATGTCGGTGCGCGGATCGAGCGGACCCATATCGCGTTACGGGCGTCATCGTCGTTTATCAATCGCTTTGTGGGTGCAGTCTACCGGCTATTGAACAGTCCTCCCGCAATGCGTGAACGGGGCGTGTTCAAGCAGGATACCGGCGTTCGCGGCGCCAGTTGACGTCGCTTATGAAGCAAATGAGTATCCTGAAGATACCCCTTCACGGAATACACGTAAGCGGGCAGGCACGGCTGCAGTATCGGTCACATGCGGCGGAAAGCCGACAGAATGCAATACCGGGGCAGAGCTTCAGCAACCGTTAATGACCTGTCGCATCAGCCTACTCACGATATCAAAGTGTCTCTCCCACGTGGGCGGTTGGTAGTCGCGCATACGTTCCTGCTGGGCGAGCCGCAGGTGGCTCGAGCTCTGTGAGTATTCAAGAATCATTCCCTTCCACGCTGGGCCGTCGAGCGGGTCGAGATATTCGGGGATCTCGCCGCAGAGTTCGCGAAATACCGCCAAATCGCTCGCGATGACCGGCGTTCCGAGCATCAGTGCCTCGATGATCGGCATTCCATAGCCCTCAACGAACGAGGGAAAGAGAAGTGCGCGGGCGTGACAGAGCCAAGTAGCCAGTTCTGCATCGCTGCATGTTGAATGTTCCTCTATGTATCCCCTTAGCCCTGAACATCGATCGAGCATATCGACGACCTGTTCGCATTCCCAGCCGCGCTGGCCAATGACTATCAGTCTTGGCGCTTGGGACCCCAGTTCCCCCACTAACGTTCGCCACAGATGTAGCAGAAGCAGATGATTCTTGCGCGGTTCGATGGTACCCAACATGACGAAATAGGGCGTATCCAGCGGCCGCTTCAAGCCGGGAGGCGGCAATCGACCGGGTGCAAGCGGCGCAACAACCGAAGTCGGGAGGGGTAGCTTCAATGTCGCCGAGAAGTCCTCGATTGTCCGCTTGGTCGCGTCAGAAATAAAAATCAGACCTCTGCCCACCGACAGCATCGCCTTGATGCGGCGGCGGTGATGCTCATCCTGCATCGGTCGAGAGTACTCGGGGTGAGTAATGGGAATCAGATCGTAAAGGACGAAAAGCGCGGATAGTTCATAACGGCGCACGCGTAGCGGGTAATCGTGGCATTCCAGCCCTAAGTGGTCGGCGTTGAGTAAGACGCG
>CAWIQV010000055.1:0-8393 GCA_963838275.1 uncultured Gammaproteobacteria bacterium
TAGCCGTCGAAGCAGGCCTATGTCTATGTGCTCGACCGCGAGAGCGGCAAGCCGGTCTGGCCGATCCCGGAAGTCCCGGTGCCGAAAGGCGATGTGCCGGGGGAATGGTATTCGCCGACCCAGCCGGTGCCGAGCAAGCCGCCGCCGTTCGATCGTCAGGGTGTACACCCGGAGGATCTCGCCGACTGGACGCCTGCCATCAAGGCGCGCGCGCTCGAGATCTCCAGTCACTACCGGATGGGACCGCTATTCACGCCTCCCGCGTTCTCCCGGCCGGAGGGCCCGTGGGCCACCATGTTCATGCCCGGCACGCAGGGCGGCGCCAACTGGCCTGGCGCATCCTATGATCCCGAGACGCACATGCTGTATGTGTTCTCGAAGTCCGTGATGGAGATACAGGGCATCGGACCGAGCCCGGTCAATCCGTCGAATCTGGTCAACGTGGTGTTTGGCGGAACCACTGCGTATAGCCAGGACAACGGCGGCGGCGGTTTCGGTGGCTACTATCATGGCGCCGCGCGCTTTCCGCGCATGGACGACGGCCTGAACGCGCCGATCAAACCCGGCCTGGCCTCGATCGAAGGGCTGCCGATCATCAAGCCGCCTTATGGCCGCATCACCGCCATCGACCTGAACCATGGCACCATCGCATGGCAGGTCGTCCACGGCGAGACACCGGACCACATCAGGAACCACCCGCTGCTGAAGGGGCTCGACATTGCGCGCACCGGACAGTCGGGGATCCTCGGGACGCTCACGACGAAGACGCTGGTGATCGCGGGGGACTGCGGTCTCTTTACCGACGAGAAGGGCGTGAAGGGAGCGCGGCTCCGCGCCTATGACAAGGCAACGGGCGCGCAGAAGGGCGCCGTGTTCATCCCGATGGTGACCACTGGTGCGCCGATGACCTACCTGCACGGCGGCAGGCAATATATCGTCGTCGCACTGGGCAGCAGCAACGGCGCCTCCCTGGCCGCATTCCGGCTGCCGGATGCCTGATCCGCAGCCGCCGCATGCGCGACGAGCCGCTGGAGGCCCTCATTCGACGACGATGAGTTTCAGTTTATCCGTGGCGGCCGGAAGCTCGGACGGTCCGGCAGGGAGCTTGTTGGAACTCAGCAGGAACGCCACCAGGTCCGCGGCCTCCTGCGCCGTCAGCGTGCCAGGCTGATCGGACGGCATGGACGCATGAATCTTTTCAAACAGTTCTGCGGCCGGTTGGCCCGTCCAATGCGACAGGAAGTCGGCGCCCACCAGGGGAGGGGCGGTGCCGTCGCCCGCCAGTTCCGCGCCATGGCACAAGGAGCACTTGGACTGGTAGGTGGCCGCGCCCCGCGCCGCCTGCTGTGCCGTGTAGACACCGGTGGAAGTCGGCTTGGGGGCCTGCGCATGCAGTGCGAAGGACGCCAGCGCGCATGCCATCGCGCCAGGCACCGTAGCGAAAATCTGCTTCACCGAGCATTCCTCCGGCCTTGCTTCCAATAGCGTTGAGAGATTAGCCGAACAGTCGCGATTTCAGCCAGGTCGATCGCAATCCGGCCGCGAAATTGCCGGGCCGGCACGAAAATTTCCCAGGCCTGGACGAACTGCGACGGGCCTTGGCGATCAGAATCGCCTGCTCAGTGTGACGCGCACGGTCAGAGGCTCGAGCGGATGAAAGTGCACGTCCGCCTGGCCTACGGCCGGCTCACCCGGGAGCCGGTCGACGTACCAGTACTGCATCGCATCGGCCTTCTTGTCCAGCAGATTGTAGATTCCAATCGCAGCGCCCCATCCGTCGTCGAAGGCGTAGTGAGCATCGGCATTCCATTCGCCGTAGCCGGCACCATCGACCTGCCCCTTCGCCGTCGGTGCATTCGCGCAGCTGTAGCCTGGGCCGAAGTCCCGGGCAACTGCGGAGTTATCGCACGGCCCGGAGGAGAGCGGGAATCCGCCCAGGTAACGGTACTCGAGGCCTCCGCTCCAGCGGCCCAGATCGTGCACGTACACGTTGAACGAGCCGGTTGCGAACGGTGCATTAGGCAGGTAGTCACCAAGATGACCGGTGCCATCGTCGTAGGGAGTCTTGAAGCGCGCACGGTCCTGCGAAATGCTCGCGTAGAATTCGAGCCAGCGCGTCGCCTGGTAGGTCAGGTTGATTTCGTAGCCGAGCCGCCGGCTTGCCGGACCCGCGCTGTCCTCGCCGGCGTCCGGATCGTAGGTGGTCTCGGACGCGGCATCGAGATTGAACAGCGCGATCGTGGCGGCGACCTTGCGATCCAGGAACTCCTGGCGTAAGCCTATCTCCTCTCCAAACTGGCTCGCGATCAATGGCGCGCCCGGCACACCCTGGATTCTTGCCTGGTTCACGCCGCGAATGTCATCGCTGTGGAAGCCGCGGCCAGCGCTCAGGTAGAACTCCGTGGTGTCCACTGGCGTGAAGATCAGGCTGATCTTGGGCTCGAACAGGGCTGAACTGGCGCTGCCGTAGTTCGTACCCGCGTCGGTGCCTTGCTGATAGTCCTCGCGCAGCCCGATCAGGCTGCGGAACCAGTACGTCCAATGGGTCAGTACCTGCATATAGACAGCGTTGCTGCCGAGCCGGATCTGATCTCTCTCATTCACGTTGAGCGGATCATTCGCGGCGGGGATCGGTTGAGCATTGCGCGCCGGGACGCGCGAGACGTCATTGAAGTCGTAGCGGGCCTGGATTCCGAACAGCAGCGAGCCGTCGAATCCGAACAGATCGGCGTCGTGGGCGTAGCTGACCGCACCGCCGGCCGCCGTGCGGGTCTCCTGCTGCTTCTCCTGGTCGCCATTGATCGGATCGATCTGGAAATGCGTGAAATCATTGATCAGGGTCAACTGGTTGCTGAAGGCGTACAGGTTCACATCGAGCTGCCCGCCATCCACGGCAGCGAAATGCCGCCAGGACAGGTTGGTCCGTTGCGCCACCCCGCGGTCAGTGGGGTCCAGCTCTCCATAGCGGCCGATCAGGCCCTGCTGCAGGGCGCGTTCCGGCTGGTCGGTCTGCGCGTTCCACAGGCCGTGGTAGAAGGACGCCGTCAATGAATAGCCGGCCTGCTGGTCACCCTCGCTGTAGCGTAGAACGGAGTTGATCTTGCGCTGATCCTGGGATATGGCCCAGGGACCGTCGTAGTGCTGCAGTTCGAGCGCACCGAGCAGATGACCACTGCCGAGCGTGGTGGACCCGCCACTGAACAGACGCTCGAAGCCAAAGCTGCCACCAGCAATGGCCACCTGATCCGGGATCGTGTCGAGATAGCTGAGGTGCACGGAGCCGACGGACGCGAAGTCGCCTTCCTGGGCGTAGTAGGTGCCCTTGGTGTAGTGGATGCCACCGGTGAGCTCCGGGATCAGGAAATTGAGGTCGGTATATCCCTGGCCATGCGCATGGCTCGGCTCGTTCACCGGGACCTCATCGACGAAGGTCGCCAGGTCCGTGCCGTGATCGAGGTTATAGCCGCGCATCAGGTATTGATTCGCCTTGCCCTCGCCACTATGCAGCGTGACGACCAGTCCCGGAACGGTTTCCAGCAGTTGAGCCGGGCGATAGGCGGGAGTGAGCGCCAACTCCTGCGCTTCTACGACACCCTCGCTGGCCGTGCTGGCCGTGCCGATCAGCTCCAGGCGCGCGGCACTGACCGTGACTTCCTCGAGCTGGTCGCTCGTCATCGCCGCGACGGTCGCCGGCTGCTCCGGCATCGCGGGCCAGGCCGCGCCGAGGGCCAACACGCCGCCCAGAGCCGTACCGGCGTGCCGCAGGCGACACGGGAGGGCAATCCGAGGCTCGCAGGCGAGCCGTCTGGCTGCGGATTGGAAAACGTGGGCAATATCAAGGGACATTCAGAGCTCCGGGCAGGTGCGTGTGGACCTCACCATCGGGTACGGAAGCCGCGAGCAGGTCGAGACAGCCAATCAGGGTGCGAGGTTCTGCGATAGACTTCGAGGATGCCAGCAATTTACTGTTTAGATTGACGTTAACTAACGTTAAATTGATTCGGCATGCTCAGTCTTGAGCTCCAAACGATATCGTCCGACCTCGGAATGCGCCGATGGACATGATGAACGATGACGAGGCGTTGCGCGCGGAGGCGCGGCGGCTCCAGACCAGCGGGGTGCTCGGTGAGGCCAAGCTGCGGCGGCTCTTCGACTATCTCGTGACCTGCTCGCTTGCGGGTCAGGCGCCCAAGGAGATCGCGATAGCGGTCGACGTGTTCGGCAGGGATGCGAGCTTCGACGTGTCGCAGGATGCCCTGGTTCGTGTCTACATCCACAAGCTGCGGCGCACGCTCGAGGAGTTTTATGCCGCGGCGGGGGATCAGGGCGCCGGGATGCTGCAGATTCCGCGCGGCGAATATCGCCTGAAGCTCAGGTCGAGGTCACCCGTCGCGGGCCCCCCGGCAATCCCGGCGGCGGGCGAACGGCCTGCGCTGCGCGCTCTCGGCCGTACCGGCGTCGGGTTGCTGGCCGGGGCGGCGGCGTTCCTCCTCGGCCTGGGCGTGGCCTCGCTGCTCCGGCCGCACTCAGATCTCGATGCGGTCCGCGCCAATCCTGTCTGGGCTTCGCTGCTGGCCGATGACCGCCCGATCCTGATCGTCGTCGGCGATTACTACCTGATCGGCGAGACCGGGGACGCGCTCGAACTCAAGCGCCTGGTGCGGGAGTTCGGGGTCAATTCCAAGAGCGACCTGAACGACTACATCCAGCAGCACCCCGAATATGCGACGCGCTACATGGACGTGGGCCTGCGCTACCTCCCGCCCGCGGCGGCGTTCGCGCTGCGCAACGTGATGGCCGTGCTGGCGCCGGCCAACCGCCGCATCACCGTGAGCATGGTCTCGGACCTGCAGCCGCGCAGCCTGGTGTCAGCCGACATCGTGTACGTCGGCTACCTCAGCGGGCTCGGGATCCTGCAGGACCTGGTCTTCAATGGCTCGCGCTTCAAGGTCGGAGACTCTTTCGACGAGATCATCGACCAGCAGACGCGCCATACCTACGTCAGCCAGACCGGGGATCAGTACTTCAGCCCGCCCCAGCCCTCCGGCACCGAAAGCGCGTACCACGACTACGGCATCTTCGCGAAGCTGCGCGGACCGGGCGGCAATACGGTGCTGGTGATCGCGGGGACGCGCGACGCCGGCGTGCGCCAGACCGCCGAGGCCTTCACGAGTCCGGACAAGATCGACGAGATCGCGCGACCGGCGCTCAGCGCCGCACCGTTCGAGACGCTGCTGGACGTCAGCGCGTTCGACGGGGTGAACCTGAGCGGCAAGCCGCTGCTGCAGTCGCGGCGCGAGGGCCCTGGCCCGAAATAGCGCCGGCGCATCGTCGAGGCGCGGCGGCCCGCGTCGAGGCGCGGCGCGCGTCAGATCCTGACGCGCCTCTCGATGCGCTGGCGATCGAGAATGCGACTCGCGATCTCCTCGATGCTGCATTCGGTGGTGTCGAGATACGGGATGCCCGCCCGGCCGAACAGCGACAGCGCCGCACGCACTTCATACTGCACCTGCGGGGCGGAGCAGTAGCGGCTGTTCGGGCGCCGCTCCTGGCGGATCTGCTGCAGCCGCTCCGGGCTGATGGTCAGGCCGAACAGCTTGGCCCGGTAGGGCAGCAGCACGGCGGGCAGGTCCGCGCCGTCCAGATCCTCGTCGGTCAGCGGGTAGTTGGCCGCGAACACGCCGTACTGCAGGGCCAGGTACAGGCAGGTCGGGGTCTTGCCCGAGCGCGAGACGCCGATCAGGACCACATCGGCGGTCCGGTAGTCGCGGCTGCCGACGCCATCGTCGTTCGCGAGCGCGAAGTTGGTCGCATTGATGCGCGTGGTGTAGGCGGCAAGGTCGGCCATGCCGTGCGCGCGACCGCTGGCGTGGGCCGAGGGCATGCCCAGTTCCGCCTCGAGCGGTCCGAGGAAGGCGGCGAAGAAATCCAGGAACAGGCCGTCGGCGCGCTGGACCACCGCCCGAATGTGATCCTCCACCAGGGTCGCAAAGATGATCGGGCGCGGGCCGCCAGCCTGCGCCACGGCATTGATCTGGGCGACCACCTCGAGGGCCTTGGCCTCCGTGGCCACGAACGGCATCGTCACGAAGCGGTAATGCGAGCCATCGAACTGCGTGAGCAGGCTGTGCCCCATGGTCTCGGCGGTCACGCCGGTCTGGTCGGACACGAAGAACACGGTGCGCATAGGACAGTGTCCCATGCATTGAAATCATGGACAATGCATGCTGGTTCACCGGGAGCCAAGCGAGGGAGCAGGCAGACTTGAGCGACTACGTGCTGGCCTTCAACGAGGTGGGCATCCAGGACATCGAGCGCGTCGGCGGCAAGAACGCCTCGATCGGCGAAATGCTGCGCGCCCTGAGCGGGCTCGGCGTCCGTGTGCCGGACGGATACGCGACTACGGCGGACGCGTATCGCGATTTTCTGCGCCAGGGCGGCCTCGATACGCGCATCAAGGAGGAACTGAGCCGGCTCGACGTCGAGGACGTCGTGGCGCTGGCCGCGACCGGCGCCCGCGTCCGGCAGTGGGTCCTCGACACCCCCTTTCCGGCCGCGCTCGAGCACGCGATCCTCACGCGCTTCCGCACGATGGATGCCGGCCGCGGGATCGCGGTCGCGGTGCGCTCCTCGGCCACCGCGGAGGACCTGCCCGAGGCGTCCTTCGCCGGCCAGCAGGAAACCTTCCTGAACGTGCAGGGCGAGCCGGCACTGCTGCGTGCGATGCACGAGGTCTACGCCTCGCTGTTCAACGATCGCGCGATCGCCTATCGCGTGCACCAGGGCTTCGATCACGCCCAGGTGGCGCTCTCGGTCGGAGTGCAGCACATGGTCCGCAGTGACCTCGGCGCGAGCGGCGTGATGTTCACGCTCGACACCGATTCGGGATTTCGCGATGCGGTGTTCGTGACCAGCTCCTACGGCCTTGGCGAGACCGTCGTCCAGGGTGCCGTCAACCCGGACGAGTTCTACGTCTACAAGCCGTCGCTGCGCGCCGGTCGCGCCGCCATCCTGCGGCGCAATCTCGGCGCCAAGGCGATCAAGATGATCTATGGCGCGCCCGGTTCGGGTGAACGGGTGCGCACGGTCGAGGTGGCCGCGGCCGACCGGGCGCGCTTTTCGCTGCGGGACGAGGAGGTCGAGGCGCTCGCCCGCCAGGCGCTGCTGATCGAGCAGCACTACGGCTGCCCGATGGATATCGAGTGGGCGCGCGACGGGCAGGATCAGCAGCTCTACATCCTGCAGGCGCGGCCCGAGACCGTGCAGAGCCGGGTGGGGCGGACGCTGAACCGCTACACGCTCGGCAGGCGCTCGACCGTCCTGGTGGAGGGACGCAGCATCGGTGGGCGTATCGGCAGCGGCCGCGTGCGCGTGATCCGCGACGTGGCCAGCATGGCGCGCGTGCAGCCGGGCGACGTGCTGGTGGCCGACATGACCGATCCGGACTGGGAGCCCGTCATGAAGCGCGCCGGTGCCGTCGTGACCAACCGCGGCGGCCGCACCTGCCACGCGGCCATCATCGCGCGCGAACTGGGAATACCGGCCGTGGTGGGCTGCGGGCAGGCGACCGAAGTGCTGCGCGACGGCCAGGAAGTGACCGTGAGCTGTGCCGAGGGGGACACCGGCTATGTCTATGACGGGCTGCTGCCCTTCGAGCAGCAGCAGGTCGAGCTCGACTCGATGCCGGCAGCGCCGGTGCGCATCATGATGAACGTCGGCAATCCCGATCGCGCCTTCGCCTTCGCGAGCCTGCCGCACTGCGGCGTGGGACTGGCGCGCCTGGAGTTCATCATCAACCGCATGATCGGCGTGCATCCGCGGGCGTTGCTGGATTTCGAGCGTCTGGAGCCGGCGCTGCAGGCTACGATCCGCGCCCAGATGGCCGGGTACGCCGATCCGGTGCAGCTTCTACGTCGAACGCCTGAGCCGAGGGCATCGCGCAGATTGCCGCGGCGTTCGCGCCCGAGCCGGTGATCGTGCGCCTGTCGGACTTCAAGTCCAACGAGTACGCGAATCTCATCGGCGGGCCGGCTGTACGAGCCGCACGAGGAGAATCCGATGCTCGGTTTCCGGGGCGCCGGCCGCTACCTCGATGCCGCGTTCCGGCCGTGCTTCGAGCTCGAATGCCGCGCGCTGCGGCTTCGTGCGCGAGCAGATGGGGCTGGAGCAACGTGCAGGTGATGGTGCCCTTCGTACGCACGGTCGAGGAGGCGCGCGCAGGTCACCGGGCTGCTGGCCGAGAACGGCCTGCGGCGCGGCGAGCGCGGGCTCAAGCTGATCATGATGTGCGAGCTGCCCACCAACGCGCTGCTCGCGGACCAGTACCTGCAGTACTTCGACGGCATGTCGATCGGCTCGAACGATCTCACCCAGCTCACGCTGGGGCTGGATCG
>CAWIQV010000056.1:0-35714 GCA_963838275.1 uncultured Gammaproteobacteria bacterium
GCCTCGTGCCCGGCCTCGGTGGCCGACATCAGGGGGGTCATGCCGTCCTGGGCGCGGCTGTTGAGGTGGAGCTGGTTGTGGCTGGCCAGCAGCAGCCGCACGCACGCCTCGTGGCCACGGGCGGCCGCGTGGTGCAGCGCAGACCTCCCCAGGTAGTCCTTCTGGCCCGCATCCACCCCCAGGGCCAGCAGGGCCGCCACCACCGCCTCCCGGCCGTGCAGCCCGGCCAGCAGCAGGGGGCTCATGCCATCCTTGTCCCGCACGCTCAGGCACTGCCCCTTGGCGGCCAGCAGCTGCACGGCGTCCGCATGCCCAGCCGCAGCCGCTGCGTGCGCTGCCAGCCAGCCGTGGCTGGACTGCTGGTGCAGGCTGGCGGCGTGCGCTGAGCAGGGCCCTGAGCAGGGCCACGTCTCCGCTGCCGGCGGCCGCCATGAGCGGGGTCAGCCCCTCGTGGCTGCGGCAGTTGACCAGGGCCCCCGCAGCCAGCAGCTGCCGCACCAGTGCCAGCTGCCCCGCCTCCAGGGCCATGTGCAGGGCCGTGCGGCCGTCCGGCGCCTGCTGGTTTCATCACATGCGGCCGCCAGCAGGGCCTGGCGGCGGCGTGGCCGCCGGCCACGGCGAGCATCAGGGGAGTCATGCCATCCTTGCCGCGGCAGCCCAGCTTGGCAGAGCCGCCGGCCGCCAGCAGCTGCACGGCGGCTGCGTGGCCATTCTCGGCCGCCAGGTGTAGGGCTGTGCGGCCGTCCCCACCCTTGTGCTTGGGCTGGGCGCCGGCGCGCAGGAGCAGCTCCATGGCGCGGCCGTGGCCGCCGGCCGCCGCCAGCATCAGGGGGTCTACCCCCTCCTTGGTGCGTGCATTCACGCCTTCCGCCCCGCTGGCCAGGAGCAGGTCCAGCAGGGGCAGGCTGCCGGCCTGGGCCGCCAGGTGCAAGGCACTCATGCCGTCCTGGCGCTGCATGTTAACGGCCGCGCCCATGCGCAGCAGGCTGGGCGGCAGCTGCCGGGAAGCCAGCCACCACGGCCAGCATCAGGGCTGTGGTGCCGTCCGCAGCGGCGGCATCCACGTGCGGCAGCCTGCCTGCCAGCAGCTGGGGCGGCCGGAAGGCCTCTATCTGCTCCAGCACCGTGGAGTGGCCGGCCGCGGCCGCCAGGTGCACGGCCGTGTGGCCGGCCTCGTCCTGCGCCCCCAGGGATGCGCCGTGGTCCAGGAGCAGCTGCACGGCGGCTGCGTGGCCCTGGGAGGGCAGCCAGCATGAGGGGCGTGCGCTGCTGGGGCTCGCAGGCATCCACTGCGGCGCAGCGGGCAGATCCAGATCCAGATCCAGATCCTGGTGCTAAGCCAGCGTCGTGCCGCAGCAGCAGCCCCAGCAGGCGCAGCGCACCATGCTGTGCTGCCAGCGCCAGGGCGGTGCTGCCGTCGTCGCGTGCAGCGTGCGGGTCGCAGCCGGCCGCCAGCAGTGCCTGGAACGCGTCAGCGCTGCCAGAGCTGCTGCACAGGGCCATCAGGGGGGTGGCGCCGTGTGAGTCGGCCACGCCCCGGCCGCGCGCCCGCCCTCAGCAGCTCCCGCACGCACGGGCCGCTGCCGCTGCGCGCCGCGTGCAGCAGGGCGCTGGCCCCGTGCACGTCGGTGGCGTCCACGCACCCCCGACGCACCCGCGCCAGCAATACGCCCAGCACTTCTGCGTGGCCCCCCTTTGCCGCCAGCATCAGCGTGTGACCGCCTGGGTGGTCACATCCGGCCGGGCGCCCGCCCACAGCAGCAGCTGCGCCAGAGCCGTGCTGCCCCTGGCGGCCGCGACATGCAGGGGGGTCATGCCCGCCCAGGCCGGGTGGTCGGGGGGCGCGGTGGCGTGCACGCTCGCGCCATGCGCCAGCAGGGCGCTGAACTCGAGCCGCAGCGACTGGGCGGGGGCTGCAGGCCAGCTCCAGCAGGGGCGCCATGCCGGGCGTGTGGGTGGGTGGCTGAGCCGGTGCAGCAGGGTTGGAAGGGAGGGCGGCGTGGTGGTCTGCCGGGCTGCTGCACTTGCGTGAGGGCTGCTCCGGGGCAGCATTGTGGTGCCGTGGTGGCGAGCGCTCAGTGGCAGGGCTCGTTACAGACCTAGCCCCAGTCACCATTGGGCCATGCCCCCCTGCGCGCCCACTCCCAACCCCGGAGGCCCATCCAATCCAGGGGGGCCATCCAAGCCCGGGGGCCCATTCTGCCCCGCAGGCCAGTCTGGTGCTGGAGGTCGATGCACCACCCCGTGCCCGTTCAACCCTGGAGGCCCCATTGAGCATTCAGTCTCGTTCGATCCCCCAGGCCTGTTCAGCCCCGGCGGTGTTGCCGGACCCGGCCGCCTGCTGGCGGCACTGGCCATGCCTGGCGTGGCGTCTGCGGGCGTTAAGCCTGCTTGCACTTGAGCAATACGTCTGAGCCAAGAGGAAAAAAAAAAAAAAAACGTATTGCTTTCGTGGCGGTGGCCAAGGCCGGCGGGTTTTCCGCCGCGGCGCGCGCGATGGGTATTCCGCTGCCGACGATCAGCCGGCGTGTGGCCGACCTGGAAGCTGGACTGGGCGTGCGACTGCTCCACCGATCGACACGGCAGGTCGTACTGACCGAGTCCGGCCAAACCTACTTCGCGACGTGCCAGCGTCTGCTGGACGACCTGAAGGACGCCGAGGAGGCCGTGACCGGCGAGTACCGCTCACCAAAGGGCGAATTGACGATCACTGCGCCGATGGGCTTCGGGCGCCTGCACCTGCAACCGGTCGCCCTGGAATTTCTCGCGGCCTACCCGGACATCAACCTGCACCTGTTGCTGGTAGATCGGGTCGTGGATCTGGTAGCCGAGCATGTGGACGTGGCATTGCGGATCGCGGAGCTCGGGGACAGCAGCCTGATCGCAAGGCCGCTCGGCCACGTGCGCATGGTGGTCACGGCCAGTCCGGGCTACCTCGACCGGCACGGTACGCCATCGCACCCGGCAGAACTCAGGAACCATGATTGCATCGCCTGGTCGAGCCTCGGTCCCCTCGACACCTGGTGGTTCCGGGACCAGGGCCGCGACCAGAGCTTTCCCGTGCGCACCCGAATGGCGACGACGAGCGCCGACTCGGCCATTGCCGCGGCGTGCTCGGGACTGGGCCTCGCACAGACCACCTGCTACCAGGCCGAGCACGGCGTGCGCGAGAGGCGCCTGAAGATCGTGCTCAAGGACTTCGAATGCGCCGTCACGCCCGTGAATCTGGTCTACGCCAGCAATCGCCTGGTCCCGCTGAAGCTGCGTGCATTCATCGACTTCGCAGCGCCGCGCCTTTCGGCGCGGCTGCGCGAGGTCGCATCGGTGGTCGGCTAGGTGTGCGCGCTAGGGTCGGGGCTTCTTCAGCGCCGTCTCGATGTTCGACCGGGCGTCACCGACCGATGCCTGGACGGCGCCGACGTTCTTCTGGATGCTGCCTTTGATTTCGAGGCCTTTGTCTCCTACCGCCTTGCCCACGACTTCCTTGACCTTGCCTTGGACTTCCGCCGCTCGCCCCTGGACCTGATCCTTGTTGATACTCACGATTCGCTCCTGAAATGGTTGGCCGACTCGCCGTCGGCGTGCTGCACATGCATCACGCAGTCAGTCTGGATTCGCTGCGCGCCGGGCGTCTGTTCTACTCCGTACACAGGCACCGCGACGGCGGCGCCCGACGCGGCGGCCACTCGGGCCGCACCGCGGTCGCAGGCCAGCCTGTGCCTGGAACCGATTTGAAATCAATATGATAGACTCCCGCGGCACCGGCAGATGCGCGGGCGCGAACCATCGAAGTCGAGGCATACCAGGCAAGCGATCGTGGGCAAGCTGTACGTCATCTCCGCGCCCTCCGGGGCTGGCAAGACGAGCCTGGTGCGGGCGCTGATCGCCGCGCGTCCGAATCTCCAGGTCTCGGTGTCGCATACGACGCGCACACCACGTCCGCAGGAGGTCGAAGGGCGCGACTATTACTTCGTGTCGCCCGAACGCTTTGCCGAGATGGTCCGGCAGGACGCGTTCCTCGAGCACGCCCGCGTATTCGACAACTGGTACGGCACCGGAGCGCAGCAGCTGCGCGAGCGGCTCGATGCGGGGCGCGACGTGCTGCTCGAGATCGACTGGCAGGGCGCACGCCAGGTGCGCCGCGCGCGCCCCGACTGCATCAGCATCTTCATCCTGCCGCCTTCGCCCGCGGCGCTCGAGCAGCGCCTGCGTGAGCGGCGCACGGACAGTGCGCAGACCATCGCCCGGCGGCTCGCCGACGCCCGGGACGACATGTCCCACTACGCCGAATTCGACTACGTCGTCGTCAATGACCAGTTCGAACGCGCGGCGCAGGAACTGGCGGAGATCCTGGACGGGCACGGCGAGCGCCTGCGAGCCGGTCGGCCGGAGCTCGCCGGCCTGCTCGAGGGGCTGCTGGGCTGATCGACTCGCGCTGCCCGATGCAGTACACTGCGGGCAACCCCCGGTATTTTCAGGAAATTCATTGTCATGGCCCGAGTCACCGTCGAAGACTGCCTGCAGAATGTCGATAACCTGTTCCAGCTCGTGCTGCTGGCGAGCCAGCGCGCGCGGCGGCTGGCCAACGGCGCCGAGGCCACCGTGCCGCTCGAGAACGACAAGGTGACCGTCGTGGCGCTGCGCGAGATCGCGGCCGGCAACATCACGCCCGAGATGCTGCGCGAGCCGGAGCCGCGCCCCGAGGCGATCGTCCCGGATGCCGACAACGAGGCCACCTTCCGCGCACCGCAGTTCGGGCTCATCGACCGCGAACTCTAGGCCGTGACGGCGCGCGGGTGCCGTACCTGAGGAATCCACTTTAGAGGCGGCCGTGGACTATGCGTCTTCGCTCTTGGGATTGCTGCCCGGTACGAAACGCGGTACTCCGGGCGTCAGGGACCTGCTTGCCAAGGTAGGCACCTACCTCCCCTCCGAACAGGTCGAGCGCATCCGCGCCGCCGCCGAATTCGGCGCCGCCGCGCATCAGGGCCAGACCCGGGTCTCGGGCGAGCCGTACATCACCCATCCGGTCGCCGCAGCAGAGATCCTCGCCGACCTGCACCTGGACGCCGACACGATCGTCGGCGCGATCCTGCACGACGTCATCGAGGACACGCCGATCGCGAAGGCCGACATCGCCGAGCGCTTCGGCAGCGACGTCGCCGAGATCGTCGACGGCGTCACCAAACTCGACCAGATCCGCTTCAAGAACCGCGAGGAAGCGCAGGCCGAGAATTTCCGCAAGATGCTGCTGGCGATGGTGCGCGACCTGCGGGTGATCCTGGTCAAGCTCGCTGACCGGATGCACAACCTGCGCACGATCGAGGCGCTCGCTCCGGCCAAGCGCCGCCAGATCGCGCGCGAGACGCTCGACATCTATGCGCCGGTGGCCGAGCGGCTCGGGCTGTACACGATGAAGCTCGAGCTCGAGGATCTCGGGTTCCGCACCCTGTACCCGCAGCGTCACCGCGTGCTCGAGCACGCAGTCAAGAAGGCGCGCGGCAACCAGAAGGAATTCCTGAGCAAGATCCGCGCGCAGTTCGAAGTGGCGCTGCGCAACGCGGGCATCGCCGCACAGGTCGAGTCGCGCGAGAAGCACCTCTACAGCATCTACCTGAAGATGCTGCGCAAGCGCATAGCGCTGTCCGAGATCGTCGACGTCTATGGACTGCGCATCATCGTCGACTCGGTCGACACGATCTACCGCAGCCTCGGCATCGTGCACAGCGTCTACAAGCCGATGCCGGGCCGCTTCAAGGACTACGTCGCGATTCCGCGCGTCAACGGCTACCAGTCCCTGCACACGACGCTGTTCGGACCCAACGGGGTGCCGATCGAGGTGCAGATCCGCACCGCGGACATGGACAGCGTCGCGACCTCGGGGATCGCAGCACACTGGCGCTACAAGCAGGGAGAGCTCGAGGGCTCGGCGCAGCAGGAGCGTGCGCGCAAGTGGCTCTCCAGCCTGATGGCGATGGAGGAGGGCGGGAACTCCGAGGAGTTCATCGAGAGCGTCAAGGTCGACCTGTTTCCCGACAAGGTCTATGTGTTCACGCCGCGCGGGGAGATCCTGCGGCTGCCGCGCGGCGCGACGGTGGTCGATTTCGCGTACGCAGTACATACCGACATCGGCAACCGCTGCGTCGCGGCCAAGATCGACCGGCGCCTGACGCCGCTGCGCACCGTGCTGCGCAACGGCCAGACGGTGCAGATCATCACGGCCAAGGGCGCGAGCCCGAATCCGGCGTGGGTCAACTTCGTGGTCACTGCCAAGGCGCGCGCGTCGATACGTCAGTATCTCAAGGGGCTGCGGCGCGGCGAGGCCGTCGAGCTCGGCCGGCGCCTGCTGGCCCAGGCGCTCGCGGAATTCGGCGTCAAGCTCGATGCCATCGAGCCCGCGGCGCTTGGCGCCGCCCTCACCGAGTTCGCGCTGCCGGACGCCGACGCGCTGTACGAGAAGGTCGGCCTCGGCGAGCGCCTCGCGCCGCTGGTCGCGCGCCGGCTGCTGCCGGCGGCGCAGGTGGAGGCCGCCGGCGCCACGCCCTCACCGCTCGCGGTTGCCGGTACCGAGGGGCTGCTGGTCAGCTACGCGCACTGCTGCTACCCGCTGCCGAACGATCCGATCCTGGCGTTCCTGACCACGGGACGTGGCATCGTGATCCACCGCGAGACCTGCGCGAACGTCGAGGACTACCGCAAGCATCCGGAGAAATGGCTTCCGGTCAGCTGGCAGCAGAAGCCCGGCCGTACGTTCCTGGCGGAGATCCGCACCGAGACCGTCAACCGGATGGGAGTGCTCGCCGCCGTGTCGGCCGCGATCGCCGGTGCCGAGAGCAACATCAGCCACGTCACGATCGAGCAGGGCGATTCCGAGACCTCGGTGATCGTGTTCGTGATCGAGGTCAGCGACCGCAATCATCTGGCACGGGTGATGCGGGTCGTGCGTCGCATGCCCGACGTCCTGCACGTGTCGCGGGTGATCGCCGGCACTCCGCACCGACGCGGGCGCGGGACGATCGGCCGCGGGCGCGACAACCCGATGCAGGAGCCTTAAGCTTCGGGGCATGAGTACGACGCCGCGACAGATCATCCGTACCGATGCCGCGCCGAAGGCGATCGGCCCCTATTCCCAGGCCGTCCGCGTCGGGGACACCGTCTACGTCTCCGGGCAGATTCCGCTGGATCCGGCCACCGGCACGCTGGTGAGCGGGGACATCGAGGCCGAAACCCGCCGCGTGCTCGAGAACCTGCAGGCGATCGTGCAGGCGGCCGGCGGCACGCTCGCGCAGGTCGTCAAGGTCACGATCTTCCTCACCGACCTGGCGCACTTCGCCGCGGTCAACCAGCTGATGGCGTCCTATTTCAGCGAGCCCTACCCGGCGCGCGCCACGATCGGTGTCGCGGCGCTGCCGCGCGGCGCCCGTATCGAGATGGAGTGCGTACTCAGCCTCGGCTGACACCGCCGGTGGTGGCGCCGGCGCGGGTGCGCGAGCCCGCCCGGAAGCTGCGGCGCAGCCCGGTGCGGCCGGAGGACGTGCTGTTCGTGCTGCCGCTGCGCTATGAGGATCGTACCCGGGTGCAGCCCATCGGTGGGCTGCAGGAGGGCCAGCGCGCGGTCGTGGAAGGCGAGGTGCTGCTGTCCGAAGTCGTGTTCCGGCGGCGGCGCCAGCTGCTGGTCCGGCTGGCGGACGGCTCTGGCTCCCTGACCTTGCGATTCTTCTATTTCAGCAACGCGCAACGCGAAGGACTGGCCCGCGGCACGCTGCTGCGTGCCACGGGGAGGTGCGCCGCGGACCGCTCGGGACGGAATTCGTGCATCCCGAGTACCGCCGCATCACGCAGTACGGCGAACCGCTGCCGCAGACCCTGACCCCGATCTATCCGGCCAGCGAGACGTGGACCCAGGGTCGGTTGCGAGCGCTGATCGAGCGCGCGCTGGAGGGGCTCGCGCGCGAAGCGCTGCCGGAACTGCTGCCCCCAGCCTGCTGCGCCGGCTGGGCCTGCCCGACCTGCGCGCCGCGCTCGAATTCCTGCACCGCCCGCCGGCCGGCACCGCGCCCGAAGTCCTGGCCGGGGGACGACATCCGGCCCAGCGCCGGCTGGCGTTCGAGGAACTGCTCGCCTACCAGCTCTCGCTGCTCGAGCTGCGGCGTCGCGCGCGCAGCGAGCATGCGACTCCCCTTGCCGGACCCGGCCGGCCTCGAAGCCAGGCTGCTGGCGGCGCTGCCGTTTCAGCTCACCGGCGCGCAGCGACGCGTGCTGGACCAGGTCGAGCACGACCTCGGGCAGCGCACGCCGATGGCGCGGCTGATCCAGGGGGACGTGGGCTGCGGCAAGACCGTGATCGCCGCGGCCGCGGCCGCGCGTGCGATCGGCAGCGGCGCCCAGGTCGCGTTCATGGCGCCGACCGAGCTGCTCGCCGAGCAGCACGCCCGCGCGCTCACCCGCTGGTTCGAGCCGCTCGGGGATCGCGGTCAGCCTGCTGACCGGCTCGCAGCGCGCGCGCGCGCGCCGCGGCGCGCTGCTCGGCATCGCGAGCGGCCACACCCACCTGTGCGTGGGCACGCATGCACTGTTCCAGCAGGAAGTGCGGTTCGCCGCGCTGGCGCTCGCGATCATCGATGAACAGCATCGCTTCGGGGTGCAGCAGCGGCTGCTGCTGGCGGCGAAGGGGGGGGGCATCGCGCGCGCGCCGCACCAGCTGATCATGAGCGCGACGCCGATCCCGCGCACCCTCGCGATGACGCTGTACGCCGACCTCGACGTCTCGATCGTCGATGAACTGCCGCCGGGCCGGACGCCGGTCCGCACCGTCGTCGTGCCGCAGGAGAAGCGCGCGCCGATCGTCGCGCGCATCGACGCCGCGTGCCGCGACCGGCCGCCAGGTGTACTGGGTCTGTCCGCTGATCGAGGAATCCGAGGAGCTCGAATGCCAGGCCGCCGAGGAGACCGCGCTGGCGCTGGCCGAAGCACTGCCCGCGCGTCGCGTCGAGCTGCTGCACGGCCGCATGCCTCCGGCCCGCAAGGAGCGCGTGATGCAGCGAGTTCACGGCCGGCGCGATCGACCTGCTGGTCGCCACGACGGTGATCGAGGTCGGCGTGGACGTGCCGAACGCGAGCCTGATGGTCATCGAGAACGCCGAGCGCATGGGCCTGGCGCAGCTGCACCAGCTGCGCGGCCGGGTCGGCCGCGGGGCGCATGAGAGCAGCTGCGTGCTGCTGTATCGCTCGCCGCTCTCCCCGCTCGCGCGCGCACGGCTGGCCGCGATCCGGGACAGCAATGACGGGTTCGTGATCGCGCGCCGTGATCTGGAGCTGCGCGGCGCCGGTGAACTGCTCGGTCGCGCCCAGACCGGGCTCGCGCAGCTGCGCATCGCCGACCTGGTGCGCGACGCGGACCTGCTGGAGGAAGTGCGGGCGATCGCCATGACGCTGCTCGAATCCAGCCCGCAGCGCGTCGCCGCGCTGCGCGCGCGCTGGATCGGCGAGCGGGAGCAGTATGGACGCGTCGGCTGAGTTCGCGGCCGCGGTCGCGCACGGGCCTTCGCGCGCTGGTGCGCCGGCTGGCCGAACTGTGCCTGCTGATGCGCCTGGACCGGCCGATCGGCACCTGGCTGCTGCTGTGGCCGACGCTCTGGGCGCTGTGGATCGCCGCGCAGGGGCATCCGCAGCGGCGGCTGTTTGCGATCTTCGTCGCCGGAACCATCCTGATGCGCAGCGCGGGCTGCATCGTCAATGATCTCGCCGACCGCAACATCGATCCGCACGTCAAGCGCACGCGCATGCGCCCGCTCGCGGCGCGGCTGGTCTCGCCGTACGAGGCGCTGGCGCTGTTCGGCCTGCTGGTCGCGCTCGCGCTCGTGCTCGCGCTGCAGCTGAACCTGCTGTCGATCAAGCTCGCGTTCATCGGTGCCGCGCTGACGGTCTCGTACCCGTGGTTCAAGCGCTTCTTTCCGTTGCCGCAGTTCTACTTGGGCTTAAGCTTCGGCTGGGCGGTGCCGATGGCCTTTGCCGCGACCCTCGGGCTCGGTACCGCGGCTCGGCTGGCTGATGTTCGTGATCGCGGTGCTGTGGGCCGGCGTCTACGACACGATGTACGCGATGGTCGATCGCGACGACGACCTGCGCATCGGCGTGCGTTCGAGCGCGATCCTGTTCGGCGACCTGGACCGCCTGATGGTCGGGGCGATGCAGCTGATGGTGCTGTGGGCGCTGCTGCTGGTCGGGCGCGGCCTGCATTTCGGGGACGGTTACGCTGGGGGCTGGCCGGCGGCGCGCTGTGCTTCCTGTGGCAGCAGTGGCTGATCCGCGAGCGCGACCGCGGCCGCCTGCCTGCAGGCGTTCCAGAACAACCACTATTTCGGCGCTGGCGATCTTCACCGGCATCCTGCTGCAGTACTACAGCCGGCCGCTGAGCCGGTCGCCGGCGAGCATGGCGTTGACCAGGCGGGTGGCTCATGGATTCGCCAATCGTCGACTGCAGCCGCGGTCCTGCGTTGACAGCTCGCGCCCGACGCGACCTCGAAGATGAGCCTCGCTACCATGGTACGGATGCCCCGCATGGATACGGACTGTACAGCCGCGCCACGACTGGACGCTGGCAGCAGGCCGAAGCCCTGTTCGCCCTGCCCTTCGCCGACCTCGTCTATCGCGCCCAGCGCATCCATCGGGCGTGGCATGACCCGAATACGGTGCAGCTGAGCACGCTGCTGTCGATCAAGACCGGCGCCTGTCCCGAGGACTGCGCCTACTGCCCGCAGAGCGTGCGTTACGACACCGGCCTCGCCGCCGAGGCGCTGCTGCCGCTGGAGCAGGTGCTCGAGCGGGCGCGCGCGGCGCGCGCGGCCGGCGCGACGCGCTTCTGCATGGGCGCGGCCTACCGCTCGCCGAAGCGACGCGAGCTCGAAGCCATCTGCGCGATGGTGCGAGGCGGTGCGCGCGCTCGGCCTGGAGACCTGCGCGACCCTGGGGATGCTCGACGAGGCGCAGGCGCAGGAGCTCAAGGCCGCCGGCCTGGACTACTACAACCACAACCTCGACACCTCGGAGCAGTACTACGGCGAGATCATCTCGACGCGCCGCTACCAGGACCGCCTGGACACGCTCGCGGCGGTGCGCGCGCGCGGGCCTGAACGTGTGCTGCGGTGGCATCGTCGGCATGGGCGAGTCGGTGCGCGACCGCGCGCAGCTGCTGGTGACGCTGGCGACGCTGCCGCAGCATCCGGAGAGCGTGCCGATCAACCAGCTGGTGCGTGTGCCGGGCACGCCGCTGGCGCACGGCGAGGACATCCATCCGCTGGAGTTCATCCGCACCATCGCGGTGGCGCGGATCATGATGCCGCGCGCGATGGTGCGGCTCTCGGCCGGACGCAGCGCGATGAGCGACGAGCTGCAGGCACTGGCGTTCCTGTGCGGTGCGAACTCCATCTTCTACGGCGAGCAGCTGCTGACGACCGGCAACCCGGAAGTCGAGCACGACCGCGCACTGCTCGCGCGCCTCGGCGTGCACAGCGAGGCACCCGCGGCGCAGGCGGCCGGTGCGTCTTGAGCGCGCGGAACTGGCGCGGGAGCTCGCCGCGCTCGAAGCCGCGCAGCTGCGGCGGCAACGTCGCACCATCGATCCGGGCCTTGAGCCGGCGCATCCGACCCGGCTCTGCATCGATGGCCGCGAACTGCTCAATTTCTCGGGCAACGACTACCTGGGGCTGCGCACGCATCCGGCGCTGGTCGCAGCGGCCCGGGCGGCGATGGGTCGCTTCGGGCTCGGCGCCGGCGCGTCGCACCTGATCACCGGCCACAGCCGGGAGCACCACGCGCTCGAGGAGGAACTCGCGGATTTCACCGGGCGCGAGCGGGCCCTGCTGTTCTCCACCGGCTACATGGCCAACCTCGGCGTGGTCGCGGCGCTGGCCGGACGCCGCGACACGGTGCTGGCCGACCGGCTCAATCACGCCTCGCTGGTCGACGCGGTGCAGCTCGCCGGCGCGCGGCTCAAGCGCTATGCGCACGCCGACGCGGCCGCCGCCGAGCGCGCGCTCGGCGGCGGTGCGCGCCTGCTCGTGACCGACGGCGTGTTCAGCATGGACGGCGACGTCGCGCCGTTGCCGCAGCTCGCCGCGCTCGCACAGCAGCAGGGGGCCTGGCTGATGGTCGACGACGCGCACGGACTCGGCGTGCTCGGTGCCCATGGCGGAGGCAGCCTCGAGGAAGCGGGCCTCGATGCACGGCAGGCGCCGCTGCTGGTCGGCACCCTCGGCAAGGCCTTCGGCACCTTCGGTGCGTTCGTCGCCGGCGACGCGGTGCTGATCGACTATCTGCTGCAGCGCGCCCGCACCTATATCTATACCACCGCGGTCCCGGCCGCGGTCGCGGCGGCCACGCGCGCCGCGCTGCAGCTGGTGCGCGCCGAGCCCTGGCGACGCGAGCGGCTGCGTGCGCTGATCCAGCGCTTTCGCACCGCGGCGACGGTGCACGGATTGCCGCTGCTGCCGTCCGCGACGCCGATCCAGCCGCTGCTGCAGGGCGATGCGGCGCAGGCACTGCATACCGCCGCGCAGCTCGAACTGCGGGGCTTCGTGGTCAGCGCGATCCGTCCACCCACCGTGCCGCGCGGGACGGCGCGGCTGCGCATCACGCTGTGCGCCGCGCACCGCGACGAGGACGTCGACGCGCTGGTAGGCGCCCTGGCGGCGCTGCAGGCGCAGCGCAGCGCCGCATGAGCGCGCTGTACTCGGAGACCAGCGGCAGCGGGCCGCCGCTGGTGCTGCTGCACGGCTGGGGCATGAATCTGCGCGTGTTCGATCCGCTGCGCGACGCGCTCGCGGCGCACTTTACCGTCACCGCGCTGGACCTCCCCGGGCATGGACGCAGCCCGTGGCCGCAGTCGCTGTCGAGCGCGCAGCTGCTCGCGCTGCTCGGCGCGCAGCTGCCGCGCGGCGGCACGCTCGCCGGCTGGTCGCTCGGCGGACAGCTGTGCATGCAGCTCGCCGCTGATCCCGCGCTGGACGTGCGGCGGCTGGTGCTGATCGCGAGCACGCCGCGCTTCGTCAGCGGCGCCGACTGGCCGCACGGCCTCGCGGCGCAGACCGTCGAGCAGTTCGCCGCGCAGCTGGCCCGCGATCCGGAAGCCACGGTCGCGTCGTTCCTGGAACTGCAGGTGCGCGGCAGCGCGGCGTCCGGCACGGTGCTGCAGAGCCTCACGCGCAGCCTGCGCGAACACGGTCGCGCGCAGCCCGCGGCACTCGCATTCGGCCTGCAGCAGCTGCAGCAGAACGACCTGCGTGCCGCTGCCCGCCAGCTGTCGATGGCCGCGCTGGTGATCGCCGGGGAGTACGACCGGGTCACGCCGCCCGGTGCGGCCGCGGAGCTCTCGCGCCTGCTGCCGTGCGCGGCGCTGCGCCTGCTGCGGCGCGCGGGACATGCGCCGTTCCTGTCCCATCGCGACGACGTGGTCGCGGCGGTGCTCGAGCATCCATGAGCGACCCGCAGGGTACGAACGCGTTCGAGCTCGATCGCCGCGCGCTCGCCCGTTCGTTCGATCGCGCGGCGGGCAGCTACGATGCGGCAGCGACGCTGCAGCAGCAGGTGCGGGCGGAGCTGCTGTCGCGCCTGGACTACTTCGCGCTGCAGCCGGACTGGATCCTCGATCTGGGTGCCGGCACCGGCGCTGGCGCGCGCGCGCTGCGGCACCGCTACCCGCGCGCGCACGTGCTCGCGCTCGACATCGCCCCGGGCATGGTGCGCGCGATCCCGCGGCGGCCCTGGCCGTGGACGGCGCCGCGCATCGAGGCGCTGTGCGCCGATGCCTATGCGCTGCCGCTGGCCGATCACAGCATCGCGCTCGCTTTCAGCAATCTGATGCTGCAGTGGTGTGATCGGCCGGAATCGGTGCTGGGCGAGCTGGCACGCGTGCTGGTGCCGGGCGGCCTGCTGCTGTTCTCGAGTTTCGGGCCGGCGACCCTGCAGGAGCTGCGCGCGGCCTGGAGCGCAGCCGACCGTGGCGTGCATGTCAGCGAATTCCCGGCGATGCAGCGGCTCGCCGAGGCGGCGATGCAGGCCGGGTTCGAGCCGCCCGTGCTCGATACCGACACGCACCGGCTGCATTACGCGGATGCGCAGGCCCTGATGCGCTCGCTGCGGCAACTCGGCGCGCGCAATGCGGCGCGCGCACGCACGCGCGGCCTGACCAGCCCACGGCGGCTGCAGGCGATGGTCAGCGCCTACGAGCAGGCCCGCACCGCGCAGGGCCTGCCGGCCAGCTATGAGGTGCTGTACGGTGCCGCATTCGCGCCCTCGGCCGGCGCGCGCCCGGCGCGGCGCGCTACCGGTATAGACCGCGGCGAGCGGGTCGTGGACCTCAGTGCGCTGAAGACCCGGCGTCCATGAGCGCGCCACAATCCATGAGCGCGCCACACCGCGCCGACTGCTTCATCGCGGGTACCGACACGGGTGTGGGCAAGACCCGGGTGACCGCCGCGCTGCTGCGCTCGCTCGGGCTGCGCGGGGTACGGGCGGCCGGCATGAAGCCAGTCGCCGCCGGCACCCGTGGGGAGCAGAACGAGGATGTCGCGGCCATGATCGCGAACTCCTGCACCGGGCCGGCGGCAGCGGAGCTCAATCCGTACTGCTTTGCCGATCCGATCTCACCGCACATCGCTGCACGGCGCGCCGGCGTCGAGATCGACCCGGCGGTGATCGTCGCGGCGTACCGGCGCATTACGTTGCATTGCGAGGTGGTGCTCATCGAGGGGACCGGCGGCTGGCTGACGCCGATCGGTGCCGGCTCGACGATGGCGGACGTGGCGCAGGCCCTGGCGCTGCCCGTGGTGCTGGTGGTGGGACTGCGCCTGGGTTGCCTGAACCATGCGCTGCTGAGTGCACAGGCGATCCTGCAGCGCGGGCTGCCGCTGGCGGGCTGGATCGGCAGCATGATCGATCCCGCCATGCTCGCGCTGGAGGAGAATCGCACGACGCTGGCGGCACGGATCCCCGCGCCGGAACTCGGGTGGCTGCCCCATGCGCCGGACGACCGGCATGACGCCGTGCACCTGCGCGGAGCGGCCGATGCACTGCTGCAGGGCAATGTCCGGGGCCGCCGCGCGGGCACGGAACACGGGGCTTGAGTATGATGCAGCAGCCTTGAACGAAGTGCAGACGATCCAGCTGGCCCCGAACTGTTCGCTGCAGCCGCGCGCTGCGGCCGCATTCTTCGTGACCATCTGCCTGGTGTCGTTCTCGATTGCCGGGTACTTCGCGCTGCACGGACTGTGGCCGATCTTCCCGTTCGCGGGCCTCGAGATGCTGGTGCTGGGCTGGGCGCTGCACACGAGCCTGCGCCGGCGACATTGCCTCGAGACCATCACGATCAGCGAGCAGCGGGTCGAAGTCGAGCACCGCGATGGTCCACATTGCAGACAGGTGGTGTTCCCGCGGCACTGGGCACAGGTTAAACTACGCCCCGCCGGCTCGCGCCTGCATCCCAGCCGCCTGACGCTCGAGTCGCATGGCCGCGTCTACGAAGTCGGCAAATTCCTGACGGAACAGGAACGACGAGCCCTGGCCGGGCGGCTGATGCGCTCGGTTGGTCGTGTCAATGAATCCCCACCGTTATCCGGTGCGAATGAAGGTTTAAGGCCAAGGCAATGACCCAGAGAACCCGCCCGTTTGCCGCGCTCGCCGCCCTGCTCACGCTCGCGCTGGCAGCCCCCGCCGCCCATGCCGAGTGGACCCTGAACATGACGCCCGGCATCAGCGCGATGTCGCGGCGGATCTACAGCCTGCACATGCTGATGTTCTGGTGGTGCGTCGGCATCGCCGTCGTGGTGTTCGGCGTGATGATCTATTCGATGGTGCGGTTCCGGAAATCCACCGGGCGCGGTGGCCGACACGACGCACCTGCACAGCACCGGCTCGAGATCGTCTGGACGCTGATCCCGGTGCTGATCCTGATCAGCATGGCGGTACCGGCGGCGCGCACGCTGATCGAGACCGAGGACACGCGCAACGGCGCGAAGCTGACCATCCGCATCACCGGCTACCAGTGGAAATGGGGGTACGAATACCTCGACATCCGGCGTGACCGCTGCTCTCGACCTGGATCGCGCCAGCGATCACGCCCGCCAGCTCGGATCGGGCATCGACCCGAACACGGTGCCGCACTACCTGCTCAACGTCGACCACCCGCTGGTCGTGCCCGGCCGGCGTGAAGGTGCGCCTGCTGATCACGGCCCAGGACGTCATCCACGCCTGGTGGGTGCCGGCACTTCGCGATCAAGAAGGACGCGATCCCGGGCTTCGTCAACGAGACCTGGTTCGACATCGACGCCGACAAGGTCGGCGTCTACCGCGGCCAGTGCGCGGAGCTGTGCGGCCGCGACCATGGCTTCATGCCGATCGTGCGTCGACGTCCGCAGCCCGCAGGACTTCGAGCAATGGCTCAAGGACCAGCAGGCCGCGGCGTCAAGCGTCGCACGTCGCGACAGCACCGCCCCGACGACCGCACGTGATCGTACCGCAACCGAGCAATCGTTTCACGCCCGAGGACTGCCATGGCCCATTCTGAACACGCCGCCGACTCCCACGATGCCGACGCACGGCCACGATCATCACGATCACGAGCCGCAGGCATCTGGCGCTGGCTGTACGACGACCAACCACAAGGACATCGGCACGCTGTACCTGGTGTTCAGCCTGCATCATGTTCTTCGTCGGCGGCGCCATGGCGATGCTGATCCGCGCCGAGCTGTTCAAGCCGGGCCTGCAGTTCCTCGATCCGGCAGCTCTTCAACACGATGACCACGATGCACGCGCTGGTGATGATCTTCGGCGCGGTCATGCCGGCGTTCGTCGGGCTGGCCAACTGGATGATCCCGATGCAGATCGGCGCGCCGGACATGGCGCTGCCGCGCATGAACAACTTCAGCTTCTGGATCCTGCCGTTCGCCTTCACGCTGCTGCTCGCGCACGCTTCTTCGTGCCGGGCGGCGCGCCGGCCGGCGGCTGGACGCTGTACCCGCCGCTGTCGCTGCAGACCGGCGACGCGCTGCCCGATGGCGATCTTCGCGATCCACCTGATGGGCGCGTCCTCGATCATGGGCGCGATCAACGTGATCGTGACCATCCTGAACATGCGCGCGCCGGGCATGACGCTGCTGCAGCATGCCGCTGTTCGTGCTGGACCTGGCTGATCACCGCCTATCTGCTGATCGCGGTGATGCCGGTGCTGGCCGGGCGCGGTGACGATGCTGCTGACCGACCACTTCTTCGGCACCAGCTTCTTCAACGCCGCCGGCGGCGGCGACCCGGTGATGTTCCAGCACATCTTCTGGTTCTTCGGCCACCCGGAGGTCTACATCCTGATCCTGCCGGCCTTCGGCATCGTCTCGGAGATCATCCCGACCTTCTCGCGCAAGCCGCTGTTCGGCTACGACGCTCGATGGTCTACGCGACCGCCTCGATCGCGTTCCTGTCGTTCATCGTCTGGGCGCACCACATGTTCACGGTCGGCATGCCGCTCGTCGAGCGAGCTGTTCTTCATGCTCTCGACGATGCTGATCGCGGTGCCGACCGGCGTGAAGGTGTTCAACTGGACCGCGACGATGTGGCGCGGCTCGATCACGCTTCGAGCCGCCGATGCTGTTCGCGATCGCGTTCCTGTTCCTGTTCACGATCGGCGGCTTCTCCGGGCTGATGCTCGCGATCGCGCCGGCCGACTTCCAGTACCAGGACACCTACTTCGTCGTGGCCCACTTCCACTACGTGCTGGTGCCCGGCGCGGTGTTCGCGATCATGGGCGGCGGTGTACTACTGGCTGCCGAAGTGGACCGGCCACATGTACAACATGACGCTGGCGAAGTGGCACTTCTGGCTGTCGGCGATCTTCGTCAACGTGCTGTTCTTCCCGCAGCACTTCCTCGGCCTCGCCGGCATGCCGCGCCGCATCCCGGACTACGCGGTGCAGTTCACCGACTGGAACATGGTGTCCTCGATCGGCGGCTTCGGCTTCGGCCTGGCGCAGATCCTGTTTCCGTACCTGATCTGGCAGTGCGTGCGCGGCGGCGCGCCAGGCCACCGCCGAGGTCTGGGACAGCGCGCGCCACGGCCTGGAGTGGGAGCTGCCCTCGCCGGCGCCGTACCACAGCTGGACCGAGGCGCCCTCGCTGGCCGTGATCGACCACGGCGCGCCGTCGCACTAGCGCGCGGCACCGCACGGACCTCGGGCATCGCCGCCCTGGATACGCACGGCACCACGGACGAGATGAGCGCCGCCACACTGCTGCAGCAGCGCCGCCAGGTGCGCCGCTCGGCCATCGTGCTGACGCTGGTCGCGATCGCGGTCTATGCGGGCTTCATCGCCTATGCGGTGCTGCATGGCCGGCATGCCTGAACCGCGCCGTCACCGACGGCTGGTGCTGGGACTGCTGGCGTTCGTGGCCGGCAGCTTCGCGTTCGGCTTCGCGCTGGTGCCGCTGTACGACGTGCTGTGCACGATCACCGGGCTCGGCGAACCAGAAGAGCCTGAGCCGCGCCGTGGCCGCCGGCACCGAAGCGGTCGATGCCGGGCGCGCTGGTCACGATCGATTTCATGGCCAACCTGCCGACGGTCGGCAACTGGGAATTCCATCCGGTGCGTGACATCGATGCAGGTGCATCCCGGCAAGCTGTACGAGGCGACGTTCTTCGCCCACAACCTGACCGGGCACGCGACCACGGCGCAGGCCGTGCCGGACATCGTGCCGTCGAAGGCCGCCACCTGGTTCCACAAGACCGAGTGCTTCTGCTTCTCGCCGCAGTCCTTCGGCCGCGACGAGCAGCGCGTGATGCCGGTGCGCTTCTTCGTCGATCCGTCGCTGCCCGGCTACATCGACCGCCTCACGCTGGCCTATACCTTCTACGACGTTCCGGGCCCGGTCGCCGCCGTGCAGCGCGGCACGGTCGCCAGATAGATTCAAGCAAAGGACAGATAGCGATGTCGCAGCTCACGCTCTGATTCCGGCAAATACTACATTCCGCACGGCAGCCCGTGGCCGATCCTCGGCTCGGTGGCGCTGTTCTGCCTGATGGTGGGCGCGGTGAGCCTGCTGAACGGCTGGGCCGGCAGCTACGCGCTGCTGCCCGGCGCGGTGCTGCTGACCTGCATGTTCGTCGGCTGGTTCAGCACCGTGATCGGCGAGAACGAGCACGGCATCTACAACCTGCAGGTCGACAAGTCGTTCCGCATGGGAATGATCTGGTTCATCTTCTCGGAAGTCATGTTCTTCGCCGCGTTCTTCGGTGCGCTGTTCTACGCCCGGACGTTCTCGGTACCCTGGATCGGCGGCGGCGGCGTCAAGGTACTGAACCGCATCCTGCTCTGGCAGCACTTCGATCCGACCTGGCCGAGCAATGGTCCGGCGCACCTCGGACCGCGCGCCGACGGCACGTTCGAGACCGTACCGGCGTTCTGCGCTCCCCGCGATCAACACGCTGGTGCTGCTGACGAGCGGGCTGACCGTCACGCTCGCGCACCACGCGCTGCGGGAGAGCCATCGCAAGGCCTTGAGCTTCTGGCTGGCCTGCACGTTCCTGCTCGGCTTCACCTTCGTGGGCCTGCAGGCCCATGAATACGGCGAGGCCTATCGCGAGCTCGGACTGCGGCTGACGACCGGCATCTACGGCACGACGTTCTTCATGCTGACCGGCTTCCACGGACTGCACGTGACGATCGGCGCGATCATGCTCACCGTCATCTGGCTGCGCACGCTGCGCGGCCACTTCACGCCGACCCGCCACTTCGCGTTCGAGGCGGTGGCCTGGTACTGGCACTTCGTCGACGTGGTCTGGCTGATCCTGTTCGTGTTCGTCTACTGGCTCTGAGACGCCGGCCGGCTGCCGGCGCCGGAGGCGGACAGGCTCGTGACGGCGAGCGTCACGAGGGCCGCGCCGGCCAGCTGCAGCGCGCTCAACGGTTCGTGCAGGAACAGGCTTGCGAGCAGGATCGTGAATACCGGTCCGACCGAGCCGATCATCGAGGTGGTCGAGGCGCCGAGCCGCCGCATGGCCTCGTTCATGAGCCAGATCGGCAGCACCGTCGAGAACAGCCCCATCGCGGCGCCCAGCGCATGCACCTGCCAGGGCTGGCGCAGGTTCGCGAGCGGCCGGGTGAGCAGGAACTGCAGGATGCACAGCAGGCTCGCGAATCCGGTCGCGTAGGCCGTCACGCGCGCCGCGCCGAGGCGCGCGACGCCCTCACCGCTGCGGATCAGGAATACGGCGTAGCACAGCGCGCTCGCCAGCACGAGGGCAAAGCCCAGCAGCTGCGTGGGGGTGCCGGCGCGCAGTTCCGGGCTCACGGACAGCGCGACCCCCAGATAGGACAACGCCAGCAGTGCGACGGTTCGTGCGGACAGCGGCCGTCCGAGGAACAGCGCCGAGAGCAGCACGACCAGGGTCGGATAGATGAACAGCACGACGCGCTCGAGTCCGGCACTGATGTAGCGCAGGCCGAGAAAATCGAGGTAGCTCGAGAGGTAGTAACCGAGCACGCCGAGCGTCGCGAGCTCGACCCAGTCGCGGCGCTCGAGGCGGCGCGGCTCGCGGCGCTGCAGCGCGGCCGCCAGCGCGACGAAGAACGGCAGTGCATAGCCCATGCGCAGGCACAGCAGCGTCGCGGAATCGACGCCGTAGCGATAGGCGGCCTTGACCAGCACGGCCTTGAACGAGAATCCGAAGGCTCCGAGCGCGGCGCAGACGAGGCCGGTGGTGCGTGCGGCGCTACTGCTGGAGGCCACGGGGCGTGATCAGTCCAGCCCACCAGGCGAGCATCAGCAGCGCGAACAGCGCGAGCGACAGCGCGATCCGCACGGTCAGCGCGCGCAGCATGCGGCGCGAATCGCCCTTGCCGCGACTGAGCTGGAACAGCGCGGTCCCGAGGCTCGCCACGATCGCGGCCAGCAGGCACAGGACCAGGAATCGGATCAGCTCCACGCTACGCCCCTTGCAGCAGCTTGAGAGGACATGCGTCCGCGGGGCATTATAGGAGACTTTGGACGGCTCGCCCGGCCCCGAAAATCCCGCGCCTTCCAGCCGCCCTCACCCGGAGCTCGCAATGCCGCTGGCACTGAAATTCGGCCAGGTCCGCTGGTCCGCCTCGTGGGGCATGACGCTGCTCACGCTGGCCGCCGTGGTGAGCTTCATCCTGCTCGGGCGCTGGCAGTGGCATCGGGCCGCGGAGAAGCGTGCGCTCGCCGCGTCCTTCAACGCTGCCAGCGCCGTGGTCGACGAGCTCGGCGCGCGCGCGACCGGGGAGCTGGCGCGCTATGCGCAGATCCGCGTACACGGCCGCTACGACGGCGAGCACCAGTTCCTGCTCGACAACCTGTCGTACCGCGGCCGGGCCGGGTACGAAGTGCTCACACCGCTGCGGCTCGATGACGGACGCACGCTGCTCGTCAACCGCGGCTGGCTGCCGCTCACGCGCAGCCGTACGGAACTGCCTTACGTGGGCCTGGACGTGCAGGCGAGCCTGTCGGTGACGGGCCGCGTGGACCTGTTGCCGGTCGCGGGCATCGCGCTCGGGCACGCCGCGCCGCCGCCCGGCCCGCAGTGGCCGAAGCTCGCGAGCTTCCCGGTGATGGACGAGCTGTCGGCGGCGCTCGGGACGCGCCTCGAGTCGCGACTGCTGCTGCTCAATGCGGCCGAGCCGCTGGGATTCGCCCGCGACTGGCAGCCCGAAGGCCTGGGGCCCGCGCGCCACCTGTCCTATGCGATCCAGTGGTGGAGCTTTGCCGCACTCGCGCTGGTGCTCTACGGCCTCCTGAACCGTCGTCCGGCGCTGCCATGAGCGCGGAGCGGATACGGCAGTCGCGCTCGCGCGGCCAGCTGGCGCTGCTGGTCGCGCTGTTCTTCGCGCCGCTGCTGCTCGCGTTCCTGATGTACTACGGCTCGCAGTGGCGCCCGGCGGGACGCACCAATCACGGCACGCTGATCGAACCGGCGCGCCCGTTGCCGCGCCTCGCGCTGCCGCGCCCCGACGGCAGCAGCGCCGGCGATGGCGTGCTGCTCGGACGCTGGTCGCTGCTTTATGTCGCCAGCGGCGAGTGTGACGCGGCCTGCCATGCCACCCTGTACTTCATGCGCCAGAGCTATCTCGCCATGGGGAACCTCATTCCACGGCTGCAGCAGGTGTTCGTCGCGACCGGGCAGTGCTGCGACCGGGCATTCCTGGCGCGCGAGCACCCCGACCTGGTGGCGCTGGATGGCGGCGGCGGCGCCGCGGAGGCCTGGCTCGCGCAGATTCCCGCCGATGCGCGCGCGCACACGCTGTTCATCGTCGATCCACGCGGCAATCTGATGATGCGCTACGATGCGCTCATGGATCCGAAGGGCCTGCGCGAGGACCTGAAGAAGCTGCTGGACCTGTCCCATATCGGGTAGCACCCGCCGCATGCGCCACGCCGACCTGCTCCGTACCCTCGCCATCGCGGCCTGCGGCCTGTGCCTGCTGGTGGTCGTGCTCGGCGCCTACGTGCGCCTGAGCGACGCGGGGCTCGGGTGTCCCGACTGGCCGGGCTGCTACGGACATTTCACCCCGGCCGGGGCCGCAGCCGACGCCGGCGCGACCGTGCACGCGGCACGACCGCTGGAGCTCGGCAAGGCCTGGCGGGAAATGGTGCACCGCTATGCCGCCGGCACCGTCGGCCTGCTGATCGTGTGCCTGACCGCGATGGCCGTGGCCTGGCAGCGCGAGCGCATCGTGCCCGTGGCGCTGGTTGGCGCACTGCTCGCGATCGTCGTCCTGCAGGGCACCCTCGGCATGCTGACCGTGACCTGGCAGCTCACGCCGCTGATCGTGACGCTGCACCTGCTGTTCGGCCTCACCACGCTGTCGGTGCTGTGGTGGCTGGTGATGTCACTGTGGCGGCGCCGCGGCGGCGCCTGGGACGTGCACGGGACGCTGCGCGGGGTCGGCGGGGATGCGCGCGGCGCGCGAGCGCTGGCCCTGGTCGCGCTGCTGGCACTGGCCGCGCAGATCACGCTCGGGGGCTGGACCAGCAGCAATTACGCGGCCATCGCCTGCCCTGACCTGCCCACCTGCCAGGGACACTGGTGGCCGCAGGCGGATTTCCAGGCCGGCTTCGTGCTCTGGCGCGGTGCCCATGTCAACTTCGACGGCGGCATACTGGAGAGCCCGGCGCGCGTCGCGATCCAGCTCAGCCATCGGATCGGCGCACTGCTGACCAGCGCGCTGCTGGTGGCGGCCGCCCTGGCGACGCTGCGCCTGCACCGCGCGCTGGCCGCGCGGCGGGCGGCGGTCCTGGTCCTGGTGATGCTCGCGACCCAGCTCACGATCGGGAGCGCGATGGTGCTGCGCGGCTTTCCGCTCTGGCTCGCGACGGCCCATAATGCGGGTGCAGCCCTGCTATTGTTGGCGACGCTGAGCCTGAATCGCGCGCTGCGGCTGGCCTGAACCCGAGCAGGAACCCCGATTTTGAATCCGGAGCACAGCATGCTGCCCCTGCCCGCCGCCGCCGAGGTGCCGGTCCCGGCTTCGGGCTTCGCGGCCGGTTGGCGCGATTACCTGGAGCTGACCAAACCGCGGGTGGTCGCGCTGATCGTGCTGACGGCGGTCGTCGGTACCCTGCTGGCCGCGCCCGGGCTGCCGCCGCTCGACGCGCTGCTGTTCGGCAATCTCGGCATCGCGCTGGCCGCCGGTTCCGCGGCCGCGATCAACCACGTGGTCGACCAGCGCATCGATGCGCGCATGGCGCGCACCCGCACGCGCCCGCTGCCCACGGGCCACCTGCGCTCCAGCCAGGCGTTGTGGTTCGCGATCGCGCTCGGCGTCGCGTCGATGACCGTGCTGCTGGATTTCGTGAACGCGCTCACCGCCGTGCTGACGTTCCTGTCCCTGATCGGCTACGCCGTTCTCTACACGGTGTGGCTCAAGCGCGCGACGCCGCAGAACATCGTGATCGGTGGCGCGGCCGGCGCCGCGCCTCCCGTGCTCGGCTGGGTCGCCGTGACCAACCACGTCGAGCCCCAGGCGCTGCTGCTGTTCCTGATCATCTTCGCGTGGACGCCGCCGCACTTCTGGGCGCTCGCGATCGCGCGGCGGCGTGACTATGCGAAGGCGGACATACCGATGCTGCCGGTCACCCATGGCGTCGAATTCACGCGCCTGCAGGTGCTGCTGTATACGGTAATCCTCTGTATCGCGACGCTGCTGCCATTCATGACCGGGATGAGCGGGCTGATCTACCTCGCGGCGGTCATCGGTCTCAATGCGCGCTTCCTGTGGTACGCGATCGCGATGAAGGTGTCCCGCCGTGACGAGCTGCCGATGCGCGTGTTCCGCTTCTCGATCAGTTACCTGATGTGGCTGTTCCTCGCGCTGCTGGTCGATCACTACCTGCCCACGACGCAGCTGTAGGGGCCAGTGCAGGGGCGGGCCGCATGCTGATCGAGCGCATCTGGGCGGCCAATGGCGCGCGCAACTTTCATTACCTGATAGCCTGCGCCGAGACCGGCGAGGCACTGGCCGTCGATCCGCTGAACTGGCAGGCCTGCCTCGCACGCGCGCGGCAACGCGGCTGGCAGATCCGGCAGATCTTCAATACCCACGAACATGCCGATCACACCGGCGGCAACGAGGCCCTCGCCGCGGCGACCGGCGCCGCGGTGCTCGCGCATGCCGCGGCGGCGGCGCGCATCGGCGGCGTCACGCGCGGCCTGCACGGCGGCGAGATGCTGCGGATCGGGAGCACCGTCGCACTGCGCTGCCTCGACACGCCCGGCCATACGCGCGCGCACCTGTGCCTGTATGCCGAAGCGGCCGACGGCGCGGCGCCGGCGCTGTTCAGCGGCGACACGCTGTTCAATGCCGGCGTCGGCAACTGCATCCATGGCGGGGATCCGGAACTGCTCTACCGGAGCTTCCGCGACGTGCTGGAGCCGCTGCCGGAAGCGACGCGCGTGTATCCGGGACATGAATATCTGGCGCGAAACCTCGGTTTCACGCTCGATCGCGAGCCGTCGAACGACGCGGCACGCGCGCTGCTGTCGCAGGTCGCCGCGCTCGACGCGCCGGACATGCCGGTGACCACGCTGGGCCAGGAACACCAGATCAACGTGTTCTTCCGGCTCGACAGCCCGGAGGTCGTTTCCGGGGCGCGTTCGGACGGCTCGGCGCGCGCGACCTTTCTCGCATTGCGGGAACTGCGCAACCGCTGGTGAAGCGCGATCGGCGCGCTGCCGACCCCTGAGCCGGCCGTGCGTTGCGGTAGAATGGCGGGCCCGCATGGACCTCTCACCCCTCCTGAATCCGCTGAACGACGCGCAGCGCGCCGCGGTGACCGCACCGATCGGCCCGGTGCTGGTGCTCGCGGGCGCGGGCAGCGGCAAGACCCGCGTGCTCACGCACCGCATCGCCTGGCTGATCGAGACCGAGGGGGTCTCGCCCCACGGCCTGCTGGCGGTGACGTTCACGAACAAGGCCGCCGCCGAGATGCGCGGCCGGGTCTCGCAGCTGCTCGGGATTCCGGGCGGGGCGCTCTGGCTCGGGACCTTCCACGGCCTCGCGCACCGGCTGCTGCGCACCCACTGGCAGCAGGCGGGGCTGAACCAGGCATTCCAGATCCTCGATTCCGAGGACCAGCAGCGCCTCATCCGCAAGCTGATCCGCGCCGGCAACCTCGACGAGAACAGCTGGGTGCCGCGCGAAGTGCAGTACTACATCAACAAGCACAAGGACGAGGGCCGGCGTGCGGCGCAGCTCAAGGGCGGCGGCGATCCGACCGAGGCGCAGCGCATACGCCTCTACCAGCAGTACGAGGAAGCCTGCGAGCGCGCCGGCGTGATCGATTTCGCGGAGCTGCTGCTGCGCGCGTACGAACTGTGGCGCGACGACCCGGAGCTGCTGCGCCACTACCGCGCACGCTTCCGGCACGTGCTGGTCGATGAATTCCAGGATACCAATTCGATCCAGTACGCGTGGATCCGGCTGCTCGTGGGCAGCGAGGGTGCGCCGTTCGTGGTCGGCGACGACGACCAGTCGATCTACCGCTGGCGCGGCGCGCGGGTCGAGAACCTGCAGAAGTTCCGCGTCGACTTTCCGCAGGCGCGGCTGTTCCGCCTGGAACAGAACTACCGCTCGAGTGCCGCGATCCTCGAGGGCGCGAACGCGCTCATCGCACACAACTCCTCGCGGCTGGGCAAGACGCTGTGGACCGCCGGTGGACACGGCGAGCCGATCCGTGTGTACGCCGCCTACAACGAGCGCGACGAGGCCGACTTCGTGGTCACGCGGATCCTGGAGTGGACCCAGCGCGGAGGTCTGCGGCGCGACGCGGCCATCCTGTACCGCTCCAACGCGCAGTCCCGCACCTTCGAGGAGGCGCTGATCAGCGCGCGCATGCCCTACCGCGTCTACGGCGGGTTGCGCTTCTTCGAGCGCGCCGAGATCAAGGATGCGCTCGCCTACCTGCGCCTGATCGCGAACCGCGACGACGACGCCTCGTTCGAACGCGTCGTGAACCTGCCCACCCGCGGTATCGGATCGCGCACCGTGGACGCGGTGCGGGACGCGGCGCGCGCCACCGGCAGCTCGCTCTGGCAGGCGGCCGCATCGGCCAGCGGCGCGGGCGGGCGCGCGGGCGGCGCACTCGGCGGCTTCCTCGCGCTGATCGAGTCGCTCGGTCGCGCGATCGACGGGCTCGCGCTGCACGAGCAGGTCGACCACGTGCTCGCGGCGAGCGGACTGCTCGAGCACCACCGCAGGGACAAGGCCGACCGCAGCGAGGCCCGGGTCGAGAACCTGCTGGAGCTGGTCAGCGCGGCCCGCGGGTTCGAGCCCGAGGGCGAGCTCCCGCCGCTGCAGAGTTTCCTCGCGCACGCGGTGCTCGAGTCCGGCGAGGGTCAGGGCTCGGAGGGCGAGGACTGCGTGCAGATGATGACGCTGCACACCGCCAAGGGGCTGGAGTTCCCGCTGGTATTCCTCGCCGGCATGGAGGACGGCCTGTTCCCGCATCAGCGCTCGCTCAACGATCTGGATGGCCTCGAGGAAGAGCGCCGGCTGTGCTACGTCGGCATGACGCGCGCGATGCGCCAGCTCTACTTCACCTACGCCGAGCAGCGGCGGCTGCACGGCATCGACAGCTACAACGCCCCCTCGCGCTTCCTCGCCGAGGTACCCGCAGGGCTGATCGAGGAGGTCCGGCCGCGCATCCGGGTCTCCGCGCAGCGTGCCGGGTTGATGGGCCACGACGTCGCCGGTACGCGCGCGCTGGGCGCGGCGGCCGCCTCCGGCCTGAGCGGCGCCGGCCCTGGGCGCTCCGGCAGTTCGCTGGCGGAAAGCCTCGGCGGCGGCATGCGGCTCGGTTCGCGCGTGCGGCACGGGAAATTCGGCGAAGGCGTCGTGCTCACCGTCGAAGGGCAGGGTCCGCATGCGCGGATCCAGGTCAATTTCGAGCGCCAGGGCTCGAAATGGCTCATGCTCCAGTACGCGAATCTCGAAGTGATGTAGCCGGCGCGGAGGACGGGACGCGATGAAGATCCTGATTCTGGGAGCCGGACAGGTCGGGCGCACCGCGGCCTCGCACCTGTCGCGCGAACCGGCCAACGAAGTGACCGTGGTGGATACCAACGAGGACGTGCTGCGCGACCTGCAGGACCGGCTCGACATCCGCGCCGTGGCCGGGCACGCCTCTTATCCGAGCGTGCTCGAGGCCGCCGGCATCGCCGACACCGACGTGCTGGTCGCGCTCACCAGCAGCGACGAGGTGAACATGGTCGCCTGCAGCATCGCCCATACGCTGCACCGCACGCGCACCAAGATCGCGCGCATCCGCGCCAGCGAGTATACGCGGCGGGAACAGCTGTTCACGGAAGGCGCACTGGCCGTGGACGTCTGGATCAGTCCCGAGAAGCTCGTGACCGACTACATCATGCGCCTGCTGTCGTATCCGGGAGCGCTGCAGGTCGCGGATTTCGCCGACGGGCGCGTGCAGCTGGTCGGGGTGCGGGCGCGTCGCGAAGGCCTGCTGGTGGGCCGCGAACTGCGCACGCTGCGCGAGCACCTGCCGGACACGGAGGCGCGGGTCGCGGCGATCTACCGCAACGAACGGCTGGTGCCGACCGCCGGCGATACCGTCATCGAGGAGCACGACGAGATCTTCTTCGTCGCCGCGTCCGACGACCTGCGGCGCGTGATGGCCGAGCTGCGGCGCAGCGAGGACCCGGTGCGGCGCCTCGTGATCGCCGGCGGGCGGCAACATCGGCCTGCGGCTCGCGGGCGCGCTCGAGAAGAGCAACCAGGTCAAGATCATCGAGCGCGATCCGCGGCGCGCGCGGCGCATCTCCGAGATCCTCGAGAACACGATCGTGCTGGCCGGCGATGCCGCCGACGAGGAGCTGCTGGTCGAGGAGAACATCGACAGCGCCGACGTGTTCGCCGCGCTGACGAACTCCGAGGAGGCGAACGTGATGTCGGCGATGCTCGCCAAGCGGCTCGGGGCGAAGCGCGTGATGGCGCTCGTCAACCGGCCTGCCTACGGCGAGCTGATGGAGAACCGCAGCATCGACCTGGTGATCTCCCCGCCGATGATCACGATCGGGCGCGTTGCTGGCCTATGTGCGCCGCGGCGACATCGTGCGGGTGCACTCGCTGCGGCGCGGCGCCGCCGAGGCGATCGAGGCGGTCGTGCACGGCACGCAGGACCGCTCGCAGGTCGTCGGCCGGCGGCTCGAGCAGATCAAGCTGCCGCAGGGCGCCAGCATCGTCGCGATCGTGCGCGGCGAGAACGGTCATCATGGCGCACCACGACACGATGATCGCGACCGGGGACCACGTGATCCTGTTCCTGTCCGATCGCCGGCAGATCGAGCGGTCGAGCGGCTGTTCCAGGGCGACGGTTGAGGGACTGATACCCGATGCGCTCGGTATTCGGCGTACTGAACATCTTCAGCTCGCTGCTGGCATGGTTCGCGGTGTTCTTCCTGCTGCCGATCGCTGACCGCACTGGTCGTACGGTGAATTCGCGGCCGCTGCGCGGCTTCGCTGGCCGGCGGCGCGCTCAGCGGTGGCCGGCGGACTGGTGCTGCGCCTGCGCGACGCCCGCTACCGCCACGATCTCAAGCCGCGCGACGCGTACCTGCTGATCGCGGTGAGCTGGCTGACGATCGCCGCGGTCGCGACGATGCCGCTGCTGATCGACCTGCCGGGACTGTCCTTCACGCACGCCTACTTCGAGGTCATGTCGGGCCTGTCGACCAGCGGCGCGACCGTGCTCGGCCATCTCGACGCGCTGCCGCACTCGCTGAACCTGTGGCGGCACGCGCTCAGCTGGCTCGGGGGCATGGGCATCATCGTGCTGGCGGTCGCGATCCTGCCGCTGCTCGGCATCGGCGGCATGCAGCTGTACCGTGCCGGTGCACTCGGCGCGGTCAAGGACGCCAAGCTCGCGCGGCGCATCGCCGCCACCGCGCGCGCGTTGTGGAGCGTGTACGTGCTGCTCACGCTCGCCTGCGCGCTCGCGCTCTGGGCGGCGGGGATGAACCCGTTCGACGCGCTGTGCCACGCGTTCTCGACGCTGTCGCTCGGCGGCTTCTCGACCCACGATGCGAACATCGCGTGGTTCCATTCGCCACTGATCGAGTTCGTGCTGATGGTGTTCATGCTGATCGCAGCGGTGAACTTCTCGACGCATTTCATCGCGCTGCGCAAAGGGGATTTCTCGGTCTACCGCCGCGACCCGGAGGCGCGCTGGACGCTGCTGCTGATCCTGGGCAGCGTGGTCGCGATCGCGGCGTTCCTGCAGCTGCGCGGCGTGTACCCCGACTTCTTCCAGGCGCTGCGCTACGCGGGATTCAATGTGATCTCGATGGCGACCGACGGCGGCTTCTCCAGTACCGACTACGGCCGCTGGCCGGTGTTCGCGCCGATCTGGATGCTGTTCCTCGGCGCGGTATGCGCCTGTACCGGTTCGACGGGCGGCGGGATCAAGATGTTCCGCTTCCTGATCCTGCTCAAGCAGTCGCTGCGGGAGATGTTCTCGCTGGTGCACCCGCAGGCGGTCGCACCGCTCAAGATCGGCGGTCAGGTGGTCCCCAACGGCGTGGTCTACTCGGTGCTGGCGTTCATCTTCCTGTATTTCATGACGATCGCGATCCTGACCTTCGCGCTGCTGATCTCGGGGCTGGATTTCATGACCGCGCTGTCGGCGATCCTCGCCTGCATCAACAACGCCGGTCCCGGGCTGAACCTCGTCGGGCCTTCCGGCAACTACGGCGCGCTCAGCGATTTCCAGTGCTGGACCTGCATCGCCGCGATGTTCCTGGGCAGGGTCGAGATCATCACGATCGCGGTGCTGTTCACGCCGACGTTCTGGCGCAAGTAGCGGTGCCGGGGGCGGCTAGCGCCCCGGTGCGGCGGCCGCCCGCGCTGCATGCCGGCGCAGGTGCACCAGCAGGATCGAGACCGCGGCGGGCGTGACGCCGGGGACGCGGGCCGCCTGTCCGAGCGTGCGCGGCTGGATCTGGCGCAGCGCCTGGCGCACTTCGTTCGACAGTCCAGCGAGGGCCGCATAGTCGAGGTCCGGAGGCAGCGCCGTGGCTTCGTGCGCGCGGGAGCGCTCGATCTCCTGCCGGGCGCGTTCGATGTAGCCGCCGTAGCGCGCCCTGGCCTCGAGATCGCGCTGCACCTGCGGCCCGATCCGCTCATCGGCGTCCGGCCCTTCGGCGCCGGGTGGCGGACCGATCAGCTCGAGGAGATCCTGGTAGCCGACCTCCGGCCGGCGCAGCAGTTCGAGCGCGCTGAGGTCACGCGCCGGAACCGGCCCCTCGAGGATCCGCGCGCACCAGTCCTCCGGCAGCTGCGCGGCCCGGAACCGGCACGACTCCAGGCGCGCCAGCTCCGCCTCGATCGCTCGCTGCTTGCGCTCGAAGAATGCGAAGCGCTCCGCATCCACCAGCCCCAGCGCATGCCCGGTCGGCGTCAGCCTCGCATCCGCGTTGTCCTCGCGCAGCACCAGCCGGTGTTCGGCCCGGCTGGTGAACATGCGGTACGGCTCGGTCGTGCCGCGCGTCACCAGGTCATCGACCAGCACGCCGAGATAGGCCTCGCCGCGCTCCAGCACCAGTGGCTCCGCCGCGCGGACGTGCTGCACCGCATTGATCCCGGCCAGCAGGCCCTGGGCCGCTGCCTCCTCGTAGCCGGTGGTGCCATTGATCTGGCCGGCAAAGAATAGCCCCTGGACGCTGCGGTTCTCGAGCGTGGCTTTCAGGTCGCGCGGATCGAAGTAGTCGTATTCGATCGCATAGCCCGGACGCGTCAGGTGCGCGCGTTCGAACCCGGGGATGGTGCGCACGAATTCCTGCTGCACGTCGAAGGGCAGGCTGGTCGAGATGCCGTTCGGATAGACCTCGTGCGTATCCAACCCTTCGGGCTCGATGAAGATCTGATGCGAAGTCCTGTCGGCGAAGCGGTGGACCTTGTCCTCGACCGACGGGCAGTAGCGCGGTCCGACGCCCTCGATGCGTCCGGTGAACATCGGCGAGCGGTCGAAGCTGGCGCGGATCAGCGCGTGCGTGCGCTCGTTCGTGTGCGTGATGAAGCACGGCACCTGGCGCGGATGCTGCGCCGGGCGGCCGAGGAACGAGAACACCGGCAGCGGCTCGTCGCTGTGCTGGACCGCAAGGCCGGTGTAATCGATGCTGCGGCCGTCGATGCGCGGCGGCGTGCCGGTCTTGAGACGGCCCGTGCGCGGCGCGAGCTCGCGCAGCCGTGCGGCCAGGCGCTGCGAGGGCGGGTCGCCCGCCCTGCCCCCGGCATACTGATCCAGGCCCACGTGGATGCGTCCGCCGAGGAAAGTGCCGGCGGTCAGCACGACCGCCGCCGCCTCGAACGCGATCCCGGTCACGGTCACGACGCCGCGCACGCGCGCCGCTTCGACGAGCAGATCCCCGGCCTCCTGCTGGAACAGTTCCAGCCCCGGCTGGTTCTCGAGCAGCCCCCGGATCGCGCGGCGGTACAGCTGACGGTCCGCCTGGGCGCGCGTCGCGCGCACCGCCGGGCCCTTGCTGGCGTTGAGGGTGCGGAACTGGATTCCGGCCAGGTCGGCCGCCCGCCCCATCGCGCCGCCCAGCGCGTCGATCTCGCGGACCAGATGCCCCTTGCCGATCCCGCCGATCGCCGGGTTGCAGCTCATCGCGCCGACCGTCTCGAGGCTCTGCGTGAGCAGCAGCGTACGGGCGCCCATCCGCGCCGCGGCCAGCGCGGCCTCGGTGCCGGCATGGCCACCGCCGATCACGATCACGTCGTAGCTGCCGGAATATCGCATGGCGCGCAGTGTGCGGATCAAGGACCGCGGCGGCAACCTTGCCGACATTGGTGCAATTTCAATGTTCTATTCGAACAGATATCGCTTTTTGTTTCTCTATTGCGTCAATCACTTTCGATGCAGAAGGTCGGGAGTTTAGCTAAGGCGCTGATTTGACTGAGGCGGCGCGGAAATCTTGAGGCACGGATGGGGCACCTATGGGGGCACATCTGCGGGTCTCTCGAGGATTGCGAGATGCGACGATCGCGGCTCCGCAGTACGGGACCGCGAGGGCAACTGCGAAGGCGTCGTCTTCATAGCTGTTCCGCAGTCCGTTGCGCGGCCGACTTCGCTGACCCGAGTACGTGCCTTCGAATTGCGCGACTTCGTCGCGTGTCGGGGCCCGATGGTTTTCTCAACACGCTGAGCAAAATTACTCACGATCTCGAGGCCGGCGGCCCGCCAGCCGAAGAGGTCGGCGGCTCGGTGGGTGGGTGCAAACTTGCACATGGAAGGCTCCCATCCTCCTTGTGAAACGCAGCCTAACGTATGGACTGGGTCTGCCCTAGACCGAGGTGGGCCCCTTCCGCCGGTCGAACTGCGACTGGCTGCGCTATCGGCCTAGGGGCCAAAGACTCATAACCTCTTGTTTTGTATGATAGGAACTAATTTGCAGTCAATGTGGGTCGGCATTCTGTGTTATTTACTGAACAGTAAATATCGCCTTTGGGATGAAACTTTGCCAGAATAAACGCATTCACTGGGCAGTAAATTCACCGCATGACCTCCTCCAACGCACCCGAGATGCAGATCGTCCAGTCTCTGCTCGATGCCCTGCAGGCGCTGCCGGGGGCGCACGCGGAGTTGCGTTTCATCGAGGGCCCCAGCACCCCCTCTGGCTACCGCCCGGATGCCGAAATCTCCCTGGAGATGGGTGGCCGTCAGTACGCCCTGCGCGTCGAGGCCAAGCGAGAGCTGTTTCCGCGCGATGCGCGCGAAGTGCTATGGCGCATGGACCGATCCACCAGCACTAACGATGGCTCGGCGATATTGCGCATGGTCGCCGCCGATTCGCTCTCGCCCGGCGCAAAGGACCTGCTCAAGGCGGAGGGTGTCGGGTACTTCGATCGAGGTGGGAGCCGGACCCGCCCGCCCCTGGCGCCTATGTCTACATCGACAAGCCGCCGCCAAAGTTCTCATTACCAAGGCAATCGGCTCGCTGTTGACCGGGCGCCGTGCCCAGGTCATCCACGCCTTGCTGCTTCATCCTCGCGATTGGCTCACCGGGAAAGAGTTGGCGGAGCGCGCGCAAGCATCGCCGGCAACGGTGTCACAGGTGATGACCGAGCTCGAGCGGCTGGAGTTCATCGCCGAGAGCGACCAGGGAGTGCACAAGGGACGACAACGACAGAGCCGGGGCGGTTGCTTGATCAATGGGCTGAATACGTGAAGGCGCTCAAGCTGCCGGTGTTCCACCGCTACTTTCTGCCGTCGTTGCGTGCCGAACAACTGCTGGAGGCCGTGACTCGTGTCTTTGCCGCGAACGAGGTGGCCTATGCCGTGAGCTTTGAAGCGGCTGCTCAAGCCTACGCGCCGTTCCTGTCGAGCCTCTCGCAGGTGAAGTGCCGTGCGATGAGCGGCTCCGCTCTGGAGGCGGGGCTCGCTGCGCTCAACGCACGCGTGGTGGAGGAAGGTGCGAACTTTTCCGTGCTGGAGACCGAGTCTGCCGGCGACCTCCTGTTTCCGCGCAAGAAGCAGCACCATGGGACTTGGCTTGCAAGCCCGATCCAGGTTTACCTCGATCTGCTGCGCAGCGAAGGACGGGCCAGGGAACTCGCACAGAGATCTGCGTCGCGAGCGGATTTCGCTCTGATGCCAAAGCCACAGCACATCGGCGGCTACACCGCGCAGCACACCACGGACTGCGAACGTGTGCGGATCGCCGAGGGGGCTCGGCCCCTGGGAAATCCATCTTCCTTGTGGTGGGCTTACGCCCCGATATCTGGTTCCTCAAACGCCTCCAGCCGTTCCGGCATGCCGGAACTCTGGATGTTGACGTGGTCATCGACCTGCAGATCCTGGCTGACACGGGCGCCTACGAAACGCTCGAGCGAAATTTGCAGCGCCTCGGCTTCGAGCGAGGCAGCAACGATGACGGTAACGTCGAGAGTCTCGTGGTGCTGGCAGACCAAGACCGAGCGCGGCGCTAGCATGATCCTGGAATTTCTCGCCGATGACCCCGCAATGCGCGGTGGTCGAGTGCAGGAGCTGCCGACGAAGGAAACATATCGGCGCTCAACGTCCCTCATTCATCCATGGTGTTTGACCTGTTTGATGAAAAGCAGGTCCGGGTAGAACTGCTCGACGAGAGGGGCGTTGCCGAGGTAACCATCAAGCACGCGAACATCGTGAGCTTTACGTGTCTCAAGGCATTCGCCTACGAAGACAGGCAGGAGCCAAAGGACGCCCACGACCTAGTCTATTGCCTGGAGCATCACCGCGAGGGACTAGAAAACAGTATCCGCACAGTTCCGGGCGCACATCGCCGGACCACACGGCGAGACAATCCGGGCGGCGCTTGAATTGCTTCGCAGAAGATTTGTTGACGATCAGGGCACCGAGGGATACAATAAAGACGGCCTTGTGTGTTAACCGGCGTGCAATTCTGACCAGGATTGGGGTGTAACCGGCGTCCAAAATTGACCACCCCGTACCCTGAGCTGCCCGAGACGGGCTGCCCGGGGAGAACTGGGGTGTTGTGCGTGGAGACGATCGGCAAGATCCGCCGGCGGCGGTTGGTGCTCGGGGAATCGATCAGCGCGATTGCGCGGGATCTGGGGCTCGCGCGCAACACGGTGAAGCGTGCGCTGCGCTTCGAGGGCGAGGCGTACGAGTATCGGCGGGCGCGCCAGCCGCGTCCGAAGCTCGGGGCGTTCCTGGACAAGCTTGATGCGTGGCTCGAGGCGGAGGAGCAGCTGCCTGCCCGGGAGCGGCGCACGGCGCAACGGCTGTACGAGGCACTGTGCCTGGAGGGATATACCGGGGCGGTAGATGCCGTGCGCCGGCACCAGAGGGAGTTCGAGCGCCGCCGTCATCCGATTGCCACGGCCTTCATCCCGCAGAGCTTCGCGCCCGGAGAAGCCTACCAGTTCGACTTCAGCCACGAGCACGTCGAACTCGGCGGGGTTGAACACGTCGTGAAGGTCGCGCACGTGCGGCTCTGCCACAGCCGTGCGTTCTTCCTCTCCGCCTACCTGCGCGAGAGCCAGGAGATGGTGTTCGACGCGCACGCGAGGGCCTTTGCGTTCCTCGGCGGCGTACCGCGCCGGGGCATCTACGACAATCTCAAGCCGGCGGTGGATACGATCTTCGTCGGCCGGGAGCGGCGCGAGCATGAACTGAAACGAGTACAGGACAATACAT